>JBMOHI010000286.1:0-3658 GCA_049317925.1 Terrimicrobiaceae bacterium | reverse complement strand
TGGTGGCTGGAGAGGGAATCGAACCCCCGACACGAGGATTTTCAGTCCTCTGCTCTACCAACTGAGCTATCCAGCCGTTTAAAGGGAATTGAGAAAGTACGTGCTATCCTTCCGCTTGACAAGAGGGATGCGTAAAAATTTCATCCCGCGGATCTTGATGTTTCCGGGCAATAAAAAAGCCGGGTCTTGGAAGACCCGGCTTTCTTGAAGGTTTTTTCTACGTCTTAGAAAGCGATACGGAGACCGCTGCGCAGATTGGCCACGTTGCCGGTGCCACCATAGTAGTAGCGTCCGTCAGCGAAGAGGCCGATGTTGTCGGAGAAGCGATACTCGAGACCGCCACCAACATTGCCGAAGCCAGTTCCGTGTCCGTCCCAGGTTCCGCCGCCGCCGACCATCACGTAAGGAGCGAGGTTGAGGGAGCAGATCGGGTAACGGAAGAACACGTTACCGGCAATGGGCAGCCACTGGCCGTTGTTGCCGGAGTAGACGGATCCTTCGTAGCCGATACCGAAGTATTTGGCGAAGAAGAAGTTCAAGCCGATGCCGCCGCCGGATCCGGTTTTGAAGTAGGTTCCCTTGCCTCCGAAGAAGCCGGTGTAGAACACGTCGACCTGGAATTCCGTGTCGCGGAAGCGGCAGGTTTCAACAGGTTCGATCGGGTTTTTGGTTTCCTTGAACGATTTGCCGTCTCCAGCGATGGAGACAACAAGCGAGCAAGCGAGGATTGTGGTAGTAAGGAGCAGTTTTTTCATAGGAGCTATATTAAGGTAGCGGCGTCTTGATGCCTGAAGTGAGGGATGTTGTCAAAGAAAATTTTTCGCCGGAGCGATTATTTTTTGAAGCGGGGCAGCGGCGGGTTGATTCGTCCTTCGTAGAGGGCTTTGCCGATAATGGCTCCGTAGAGGCCCGGCAGGAGGGATAACTTCTGCAAATCCTCTATGCTCGAAACCCCGCCGCTGGCGATGAGGTTGCAGTCGAGAATCGCGAGCAGGTCCTCCATGGCGCCGTAATTCGGTCCCTCGAGCATTCCGTCGGTCGCGATATCTGTGTAAATAATTGTGCCGGCGCCGGCTTCCTTCGCGGCAAGGGCCAGTTCACTCGCCTGCCGCGCGGTGGTTTCCGTCCAACCCTTGACGGCGACGAGGCCATCCTTGGCGTCGATGCCGACGGCGATCCGGTCTCCCCCGAACTCGCCGCACATTTCGCGGATGAACTCGCCGGACTCGGCCGCCCGGGTGCCGAGAATGACGCGGCTGATTCCGGCAGAAAACGCCGCGCTGACATTTTCCAGCGTGCGCATGCCGCCGCCTAGTTCGCAGGGGATATTGACCTCGGAGCAAATGCGCGCGACGACTTCGAGATTCTTCGGGGTTCCCTCGAAGGCGGCGTCGAGATCGACCAGGTGGAGCCAGTCGGCGCCGGCAGCCTCCCATTTTTTGGCAAAGGCAACCGGATCGCTCGAATAGACGGTTTTTTCCGTGGCCAGGCCGCGCTTGAGGCGCACGACCTCGCCACCCATCAGGTCAATGGCAGGAAGAAGAAGCATGAGGATTTTTTATGGACGATAGAAAACTCCGCAGCAAAGCGAGACCCGCGGTCTGGCTTTTCTCGGGGTGGAACTGGACCGCGTGGATCGCCTCGCGGCTGATGCTGGCGGCAAAAACGTCCCCGTATTCGCATCGGGCGCTGATGAGATCGTCGTCCGCCGGCACGGGATAGAACGAGTGCACGAAATAGAACGACGGCGCGGCCGCCAGTCCCTCGTAAAGCGGACCCCTTGCCTCGGACAGCGTGTTCCAGCCCATTTGCGGAATTTTTAAGCCCCGGGGTTTGAAACGAACGACGCGCCCGGGCAGATAGCCCAGGCCTTCGACGCCTGGCGACTCTTCGCTGGATTCAAAAAGGAGCTGATACCCGAGACAGATTCCGAGATACGGGCGTCCGGCCCGCAGCCATTCTAACAGGGGATCCCACAGGCCGGAGGCGCGTAGATTCCGCGCACAATCGCCGAAGGAGCCCACGCCCGGCACCACGAGGGCATCGAGGTCGTCCAGTCGCGCCGGCTGCGTCAGCATGGTGACCCGGGCACCGGAGGCTTCCAGGGCCTTGCCCACGCTGCGGAGATTGCCGCTGCCGTAGTCAACGAGTCCGACCGTGACGCCAGAACTCACAGCACCCCTTTGGTGCTCGGCACGCCCTGAACGCGGGGATCGATTTGCGTGGCGGAGTCCAGGGCCCTCGCGAGGGCCTTGAAAACGCCTTCCGCCATGTGATGCGCATCCCGTCCGGCCAGAATATCCACGTGCAGATTCATGCCGCCCGCGACGGAGAACGCCCGTAGGAATTCCTCGACGAGTTGGAAGGAAAAATTTCCCCCGATGGCCTCGACGGAAGACGGCGGGCGATAGGCCAGATAAGGCCGTCCGCTCAAATCCACCACGGCACGCACCAGGGCTTCGTCCATGGGCACGTAGGCGAAACCGTACCGCCGGATGCCTTTTTTGTCGCCCAGCGCCTTGGTCAGAGCCTGACCCAGCGTGATACCGGCATCCTCCACGGTGTGGTGGAAATCGACTTCAATGTCGCCTTTGGCTTCAAGATCGAGGTCGAACAATCCGTGGCGCGCAAACAGCGTGAGCATGTGGTCGAAAAACGGAATGCCGGAACTGATCCGTGCCGCCCCTGAGCCGTCGAGATTCAGGCGGGTGCGGATGGAGGTCTCACTGGTCGTGCGCTCGATGGTCGCTTCGCGGGACATAAGAGGAAAAGCTTCTCACGTTCCGCCGCCTAAATGAATCATTAAATTTTGCGAAGGACCCGAAACTCCCGTCGGCAGAGAGCCACCGCCTTGGAAATCACCGCAACCTGCGCGGCCACGCGGTCATCCAGCGAATACTCCGAGGGCGTCTCGACGGTGAAGGTGCGGGCCGCGTGGCGGAAGTGCAGGACGAAGGCCTCCGGCCAGTCCGGCATCAAATCGGGCGTGATGGAACGCCGCACCACCCCACCGCGCGCGCTCCGGCCCTCGATTTTTCCGCGCGAATCGGCTGGGATGATTCCCGCCGCAGCCTTCAGCATCTCCTCGGCCCAATAGCGCGGGCGGCTGGGCACCTCGTAGATATAGAGGCCGCGAGCGTCGTAGTCCTCATGCAGGGTCAGGGCGAGGTCGAACCGGCGTCCGGCCAACAGCCGCATCTGCGCGACGATCTGCGGGATGTCCGCATTGTATCCGCGATTCAAATCGCGTCCCTCGGAATCGAAACGACAGTTGCCGACCAGGCCCCAGGGGTTCAGGCAGGGAAAAATCATCACCGTCATTTCGCGCAGGAGGGCCACATTTTTTTCTGCCCAATGCAGAAGCCCTTCCGTGGCCGCGGCTTCGTCACCATGGATGCCGGCGGAGAAATAAATCGACGGAGCGTCCTTTGCCGCGCGGGCGGGTTCGAGACAAAAAAGGTCGTAGCCCGCGGACTTGGTAAAGGACGTCATGGTCAGGCCGGACCGTCGCGCCAGGGCCCGCCAACGGCGAATCAAGTGCGCGTAATCATGAGCGCGGTCCAGCCTCAACACGCGCGGCATGGTCAGTCGATCAGGCGTTTCGTGATATCCGCGTAGGCATCAATGCGGCGGTCGCGCAGGAAGGGCCAGTGGGTCC
>JBMOHI010000285.1:0-3660 GCA_049317925.1 Terrimicrobiaceae bacterium | reverse complement strand
GCGACGGTTTCCCAGATTTTCGGAAACGCGATGCGGTGATCAAGGAAGGCCTGCACGGCCACTTCGTTGGCGGCGTTGAGCACGGCCGGGAGCGTGCCGCCGGTCTCGCCGGCTCGGCGGGCCAGATCGAGGGCGGGAAAATCCTCGCGGCGCGGGGCTTCGAACTCCAATTTTCCCAGCGCGGCGAAATCCAAAGGCCGCAGCGAATTCGCCACCCGCTCGGGCCAGGTGACAGCGTATTGAATGGGGAAGCACATGTCGGAGTGGCTCAATTGCGCCAACACGGAGCCGTCCACAAATTCCACCATCGAGTGAATGATGCTTTGCGGGTGGATGGTGACATCCACTTTTTCCATCGGGACATCGAACAACCAGCGGGCCTCGATCATTTCGAGCCCTTTGTTGAAGAGGGTGGCGGAATCAATCGTGATCTTGCGGCCCATGGACCAGGTCGGATGTTTCAGCGCCATTTCCGGGGTGACGTCCGCCAGCCGCTCGCGCGGAGTCTGGCGGAAAGGGCCGCCCGAGCAGGTGAGGATGAGGCGTTGCACGGCGTGCGATCCGCGGCCGTCGAGGCATTGAAAGATGGCGTTGTGCTCGCTATCCACCGGGAGCACCTTGACGCCCTTGCGCGCTGCGGCCGCCATGACAATCTCACCGGCCATGACCAGGATCTCCTTGCTGGCCACGGCGATGTCCTTGCCCGCCTCGATGGCAGCCAGGGCGGGCTTGAGTCCCGCGGTTCCCACGATGGCAATGAGCACCATGTCGGCGTCCGGATGGGTGGCGAGTTCGATCAGACGCTTTTCACCGTCCGGGCCGGAGGACAGGGCCGTTTTTGCATCGGGAAACTCGCGCGCGGCCACCGCCAGTTCATCCGCATTGGCATGAGCGGACAGGCCGACGATTTGCAGGCGGTCCGGAATGTCGTGGGCGACCTTGCGGGCGCTTTGGCCGATGGAACCGGTAGCTCCGAGGACGACAATCTTTTTCATCAGATACCCACCACCAGGCGGAGGTAAAAGTACATCAGCGGAGCCGTGAAGAGCAGGCTGTCAATCAGATCCAAAGTTCCGCCGATGCCGGGAAGAATATGGCTCGAATCCTTCGCGTGGGTGCTGCGTTTGATGATGGACTCGGCCAGGTCGCCGACTACCGCGCCGACGCCGAGGACCAATCCGAGCAGGGTGACATCCTCAAAACGCAAGGCGGGCAGACGTCCGGGAATCAGGGCAAAGAGCCAGTAACTGCCGAGGGTGGAGGCCAGCAACGCGCCAAAGAATCCCTCCCACGTTTTCTTCGGGCTGATGTGGGTGGCGAACGGATGGCGTCCGAAAAGGCTGCCGAAGACATAGGCACCCATATCGCTGAACTTGGTCACGAGAATCAGGTAGATGACATAATACTGTCCGGTCGGATCACCATTTTCGGCCCGCGGTGCGAGATAGATGATCTTGGTGATGAAGTTGAAGAGCCAGGGAATGTAGAGGAGACCGAAAACGGTGTACGCAATCGCTTCCAGCGGTTCACGGTCCGCCGCCGCCCGGAACATCTGCCGGGCGAAAATCACGAACAGAAACCCGACGAGCACCCCCATCTCGAGGTCGAGGGATTGCTCGGCTCCGTGGGTGCGGAGGTAGAGAAAGCTTCCCGTGAGATAGACCCCCGCGCACAGCATGCCGGTGAGGGTGAAAACCGGTGCGCCCTGCTCCTTGACCATGTGGAAATATTCGTAGAGCGCCACAAGGCCCATGAAGACAATCAGCAGGAAAAATCCGATGTCCGAACCGGCCATCACGGAGGCGACAATCAGGGCCCACAGACCGAGCGTGCTGCCCAGGCGGCGGAAGAATGTGACTCGGGACGGGTTCATGACAGCGCCGTATTCCTACATGGTCGGCGCGGGCGATCAATGCCATTGACACAACGCGGCTTTCACGGCGCATTGGCGGCATGGGCCACGACCATCATGACCACGGACATGCCCCCGCGGATTTCGGGCGGGCTTTCCTGATCGGCATCCTGCTCAACGGCGGCTTCATCATTTTGGAGGTTGTCTTCGGGCTCTTCTCCAACTCTCTGGCCCTGCTCTCCGATGCGGGTCACAATCTCTCGGATGTCCTCGGCCTGATTCTGGCCTGGGTGGCCAGCGAACTGGCCAAGCGCGCGGCCACGGCGCGGCGCACCTATGGCTGGAAAAGGGCGACCGTGCTGGCGGCGTTGTTCAATGCGCTGCTGCTTTTAATCGGCGTCGGGGTCATTCTCTGGGAGGCCATCCAGCGTTTCCGCGAGCCGCCGCATGTCGCAGGCGCGACAGTCATCTGGGTTGCGGCGCTGGGGATCGCGGTCAATGGCGTGACGGCCCTGCTTTTCATGTCCGGGCGGAAAAGCGATCTCAACGTGCGCGGCGCGTTCTTGCACATGGCGGCGGATGCGGGGGTTTCGCTCGGCGTGATGATTTCCGGCGCGGTGATTCTGTTCACCGGCTGGGCCTGGCTTGATCCGCTGGTCAGCATCGGAGTCGGGCTGCTGATTTTGCTCAGCACGTGGGAACTCTTCAAAGATTCGCTCAACTTTTCGCTCGATGCCGTGCCCGAGAGTGTGGACCCCGCCGCGGTGCGCGAATACTTTGCCGGGCTGCCGGAAGTGACGGAAGTTCACCACATCCATATCTGGCCGCTGAGCACCACGGAGATTGCCCTGACCGCTCATCTGGTGAAACGCGAACCGCGCCTCGACGACGCCCTGCTGGCGCAGATCAGCGAGGATTTGCACCACAGATTCGGCATCGGCCATCCCACGATCCAGTTCGAGGGAGCGAGCGGCGGGTGTGAGGAAAAGGGCGGGTAACCGGATCGATACGCGGGATCTGGCACAGGTTGGCAAAGGGAGACGCGATCTCCGCGTGCATGAACCGCCTCCCGAAGCAGCCGGAGGCCGATTCTAATTTGAGATCGAAACGGCCGCAGCCACTTCCTGAAACGCCTGTTCGAAGGCTTCCCCCGTGCGGGCGTGGATGAAAAACAGGGGTTCTCCCTTGGCGATTTGCTCCCCGCATTTGCGGATGCCGCTAAAGCCGACGGCGCAGTCGATTGCGTCGGAAGCGCGTTGGCGTCCGGCACCGAGCCGCACGCTGGCTGCACCGATCGTTCCTGCGTCGAGTCGTTCGATCGTGCCGTTCCGCGGTGCCGGGAATGGCTTGATGACAGGGGCGTGGTGGATCTTTGTGATGCGTTCCAGCGCGGTGGCATCACCGCCTTGGGCGCTGACCATGGCGGTGAGTTTTTCCCAGGCGGTGCCATCCTTCAGCCAGCCGGCCAGTTTTTCGCGCGGAGAGTCGGCAACCCGCTCGCAGAGGTCGAGGGTGAGCTCCACGAAGTCGACCGGTCCTTTTCCTTGCAGGGTGTCCACCGCTTCCTTCACCTCGAGGGCATTGCCCACGGTTTCGCCGAGGGGTTCGGCCATTGGGGTGAGAAGATATTGCGTGATGACGTTATTTTCCTGTCCAGCGGATTGCAGGCCGAGGGCGAGTTTCTCGGCGTCCTCGCGGGTTTTCATAAACGCACCGGGACCGAACTTCACATCGAGGACGAGCCGGTCGAGGGACTCGGCCAATTTTTTCGACATGATGCTGGCGATGATAAGTTCGCGCGAGGGCAC
>JBMOHI010000284.1:0-3665 GCA_049317925.1 Terrimicrobiaceae bacterium | reverse complement strand
CATCATAGACCTTGAGATATTGCGCTTCGTAAGGCCGTTGATTCCAGGCCGGGTCAGTTCCCACCGCGCTGGAGTTCATCGTCGGTACTCTGTTCATGAAGAGAAAGAAGCCATTCGACTTGAGTTCCGCCCCGGTGTAGCCACCGCCCCAGAGCCAGACGTCGCGGCGTCCGGTCATCCCATTCGAAGGATTCAGATAGGCCGCGATATTTTTCACATTGTATTCCCGGTCATCTTTAAGCCCGAGAGCAGAGGCAAGACCCTCCGGAACCTTGAAGTTGTCGGACTGATTGGCGTTTCGATCGAGGTTGGAAAACGCGAGCACGACATCCTGTTGGGTGGGAGAAACACCCCAGGCCTCATATTTTGCCACGGCGTGGATCTTGGGATTGTTGCCGTCGCCATCGAGGAACCAGCGGTTTGACGAGCGCAGCGCGCGACTAAAGTTGCGGGCCGATCCCATGCCGGCATAAACGGGGAACAATTGGTCATTGCCAAAAACCGTGTCATTCCACGCCGGCATCATGGAGTTGAATCGCTTAAAGTGCGGAACCTGCTTGCCGAAATTCAGTTCATAATGGCTGTAGCCGAAAGTCTTGGAAATGCCCAGTTCCTGGCCCGGGAAGAGCATCGGAGCCCCGTCGAGCGTGCTCGCCACGCTGTAGCGGATCAAAGCCTCCCACGGATCGTCATAATTTTCCTCATCATGGGAGACGTTATTGATCAGGACGAGACCCTGACCGTAGGCGCTCCGTCGTCCTTCGAAGATATTGCGATAGTCGGTTTTGCTCGTCGCACTTTTGAGTGGGAAGACAATGTTTTCATTGAGGATGTCGAAGTGTCGGTTTGAGCGGTAGGTGACGGCGCCACCGTCCAGCGATTCGCTCATCATGACAAAGTTCCATTTCTGTTCGCGGGCCACATTGATCATGTACTCCCAGGCTTGAGGGGGAAGTCCCTGACCGAAGTCGCAGCGGAGTCCATCAATGCCGCGGCCGTCCCACTCATAACGCTGGGAAAGCGTCAGTCCGGGCTCGGTGGAACTGTTCCGATTCTGACCGGCAGGCCGGGTCTTCTCGAGCCAGTAGGTCCCGTAGCGGGCGAAATACTTCCAGACCTGGCGGGTGACGTTTTTATTTTGTCCGCCCTTCACAAAATCATTGTTGGTCCAGTCCGTGTCGGTCGCGTCGAACCAATCGCCCTCGCTGGTGTAGCTGGAACGCTCAGGAGAATAGTCCCCTTCCACCAGGGCATCGTACCGTCCAAAAAACACATCCTTCACATCCTGCCATTTGCCAAAATCAAAGCGGTCCGGTCCGGCGGCGATGGTCGCGGCACTTGATGCGCGGTTCGCATAATTTCCATTCAGGGAGAAAAACCGCGCATCCCGGTTCCGGATTTCGTCCGTCTCCGACCAGGTCGCGTTATCCGGCTGGAGGAGCTCAATTCCCGGCTCGCCGAGTTCGACATCGAAGGCGGTGTGGTTGAAGGGAGCATCAAGCATGATGTCCACCTCTTTCGCATCGGCTGCCGTGACAAAGTTCTGCCAGGCCGTCATCGCCGCGTCGCGGTTCGCTCCACTTTGCAAGGCGGCGTTGTCGAAAGGGCTTCCGCTGAAGTTTTTCGACATGATGGGGCTGACCTCAAAAAAGTTTTTCACGGCATAAGGGCTGCCGGGCTCGTAGGGTGGGTTCGCGCTCCCCCAGCCGCCGAAGGGCTCACGGCCGTCCCGGGCGGGCGGGTGGATCGGTTGGAACCAAAGGCAATTTGCGCCCAGGGCCTTGAGATAGTCGAGGTCCCAGCGGTTGCTGGCATTTTGCGGAGCCCCTACCGCGTTGTGCATGTCCTCAATGGTCGAACGGGTTTCAAAGGTGTCCCCGCTCGCTTCAATATTGAGGATATTAATCTCGTAGATCACGAGGTCGCGCGCGTCCTTCGGCGAGACGGTGATTGCGTGGTCGCGGCGGTTGGCGGCTCCATTGGTGTACCAGCGCCAGTTCGGATCTCCGGCAACCTTCCAGCGGGCGGTCAGCCGATACGCGCCGGTCTTTTCCGCAGGAAGATTCAGCGTATACGTGCCAGCCCCGGCGTTTGTCATGGCGTAGGCTTTATAATAATGATTGTCGTCCCCGGCGACGAGGTCATTGCCGTTGATCGCGCTGATGCCATCATCATAACCGTCACTGTTGGCGTCATTGTCCGCCCGATCGCGACGGTTGAGGTTGGTGTAGATTTCGGCCTGGGTCACATTCGCCTCGCCGGGAGCGAAGACAATCGAAAGCGGGATGGAATCAGCCGCAATTTCATCCACAAACAATTTACTGGTGGTATAGTTGGCATTCAGGCCGTTGACGGTGAGGGTCGGCTGACCGAGCTGTCCGTTTTGGAAGACGAACACGGTATTGTCGAAGGCGGCCACATGGTCGGCAAACTTTTCCTCGTTCGTGGCGGTATTCCAAAGGCCGATCTTGTACTTCACCTCTCCGCCGAGCGGGAGTCCCGAGAGAACCCCGGCCATCGTGCCGCGCCAGAAAGCGCCATTCCCATTGCCGCTCGCGTCCCCTTCCGTTCCGTCGAAGGCGAGGGTGGCCACCTGCGTGCTACCCGATCCCGCCCCCAGGGAGCCTGCGGGAGTCGAGCCGTCAGTCGTGTAGTAGATTGCGCCGTTAGTCGCCCACAAGGTGGAAACTGTGTTGTCCGGTCCAATGTACCCGGTTTTCAGCCGAATCTGAATGTCCTCGCCCGCGATCGTGCGGTTATTGTTATGAAAGATCCAACCGGGTCGATTCCGGATGGAAAACGGGTTGGCTTGAGCATCCGCCTCGACGGTCGAGGTGAATTGTTTGCCGGTTTGATCGCCCCCATAAAGATAGGTCGTCTCGGGACCGCCCGGCTGAAAGGTCACCTTGAAATAGTATTCGACCACATCGGTGGCATTCCATGTCGAGGCCGGGAGTTCCGCTTTCCAGTACTGGTTGGCCAAGGAATTGCTGTGGAAAGCGAGGCTCGCCGCCGTCCACGGGCCAACGGGACCACCACGAGGGGTGACGCGGTACATGAGATTTCCCGAACCGTTCTGATCACCGCCCGCGCCATAGTTTTTGAAAAAACCCTGATAGAAGACCGTGTTTCCCGCCTCGATTTCGTAAAGAGGAGAGCGCATCGTGACGCCGCCGATTTGGGCCTCGTTTCCCGCGGGGATGTGCCAGACAACCCCGGGGGCGGCGTGCAGGGTTACAAGGCTGATCCAGAGACAGGAAATCCCAATAAGTAGTTTTCGGTTCATTGGAGAGAGACGGAGATGCGGTAGAAGCGTTTACTTCCGGTGGTGGGGTCGGTGGCGGATTTGGTGGAGCCATCGCCGATGATCGGAGAACCCAGGTTCGACCATCCGGCGAGATCCGTGGAGACCTGCGGCTGGTAAACCCGGCCGGCGAGGGTGGGGAAGGAAAAGACAAAGCCGGACTCCGCGCTCTCCACGCTGGTGGCGGGCCGTCCGCTGGCGGGGTTTTTCGGATCGCCCCCGAAGAGGTATTCGCCGAGGTTGTTCAGCCCATCCAAATCCGCATCCCCGGTGGCGGTGGCAGAGAGGTCGCCGAAATTGGAGGTCTCCCACGCATCGGGCATCAAGTCATTGTCGGTATCGGGGTTCGTCAGATCGCTGC
>JBMOHI010000283.1:0-3703 GCA_049317925.1 Terrimicrobiaceae bacterium | reverse complement strand
AGCGAGAACTCGGCGCGTCCTGATTTTACCACCAGGGGTTTTCCGGTCAGGGCCTCGGTGTAGCGTCCGTCGGGAAGTTCGGGGCCAACGGAGAGATCAAACGCGGCTTTACCGGCACCCTTGTTCCAGACGGCGAGGACGCAGTCGTCGAAATGCCGGCGCACAAATGCATAGCGGGTCTCATCGGCGACCAACAACCGCCGGTTGCCATAGCGGATGGCGGGATGGGCGGAGCGCACGGCGGCCACTTTGCCCAGATGGTCACGGACCCCGCGCTGTTCGCTGGCGAGATCGGATTCGGCCGGCATCATTCTCCGGTTGTCCGGATCGCCGGCCCCGGTGAGTCCGACTTCGTCGCCGTAATAGATCATGGGCACGCCGTCGATCGCGAGGACGAAGCTGAGCGCGAGTTTGAGTTTTTCATAGGAGACCGCATGGTCCACGCGGGGAGGATCCGCCCAGCCGATCTCCTCCTCGTCGTCCTTCTCGGATTTGGGCAGGTCGCCATCGGCAAAAGCCATGAAGCGGGATTTGTCATGGTTGCCAATGAGCGGCGACATGAGGGTTTCCTTGCCGTAAATTGTCTCGGATTCGGAGAGCGATTTTTCGAGGTCGGCGAAGCCTTTGGTTCCCTTGGCCAAGACCTCCATAATGGTGTCGTAGAGCGGGAAATCGAACTGGCCGTCGAGCATGTTCGGGCCGACGAAGGACATGATGCCGGGGCGGTCCATGAATGTTTCGCCCACAAAGTACATCGGGGCCAGGCCGTCCCGTTGTTGCATCTCGCGCATGGTCGAACGGAACTTGGGCCAGAACGAATACTTGATGTGCTTGACCGCATCGAGCCGGTAGCCGTCGAGGTTGAATTCTTCGATCCAGTATCGCGCGTTCCCGAGGAGGAACTCGACCGGTTCGGGTTTGTCAAAATCGAAGCCGGGCAGCCACTCTTCGAACCAGGTGGTGAACTGCTGCTCGTCCCAGAGGCGGAGGTTTTTCTTGCCGTCAGGGAGCATCAGGCTGCCGAACCATTCCGGGTGTTCCTTCCAGAGCGGATGCTCAACGTGGACGTGCTTGAGCACGAGGTCGGCGATGATTTTCATCCCGCTCTTCTGCGCGCTGCCGACCAGATCCTTGAGTCCCTGATTGCCGCCGAAGCGGGGCTCCACTTCGGTGTGAGAGACGGGCCAGTAGCCGTGGTAGCCGGTGTAGGACCGATAGGGCGGCAGGTATTCCTTCCAAGCCCCGTCTGGATTCCGGTTCAGCGGGGCGAGCCAAAGCACGTTGACGCCGAGTTTTTCAAAGTAGCCTTCTTCGATCCTCTTTTGAATTCCTCGAAAATCTCCTCCAAAATAATTTGCCTGGGGAAGAACGGCATCGTTCTTGACTGGTCGAGTGTTAGCCGTTTCTCCGTCCACGAACCGGTCGGTGAAGGCGTAATAGATGATGCCGTCCTGCCATTGGAACCCGTCCTTCGGCCGGACCTGCGCGCGGGCGGCGCGGCTGACGCGTCCCCGGTCATCCGCCACCGCCACGCGAATCCAGGAACCGTCGGGCAGGCCGTCCGTTTCGGCAACGACGTCGTCCGCCTCCCGCGTGACCGGCAGGACGCGGCTTGATCCGTCGGGCAGTTCCAGAATGGCGGAAACGTCCTTCACCCCGGCTCCTTCGGCCGGAACGAACTGAAACGTCAGCGTCTTCGGGGTCTGCGCGCCGGCAAAGACCGAGGGAATCTCGGAACCCGCCGGTGCTCCCGGAGCCTCGACCGCGATGGTGAGCACGCCTGTGCGTTCGGACGGACGATCCCCCTGAACCACCTCGAGGGGGATATCCAAAACACCCCGGGCGTCCGGCGCAACGACGACCTTCAAAGCAAAGCGTTCCGCGTCAAAAGTCGCCTCGTATTCCTTCGTCAGCGGAGCGGGCAGACGCAGTGTCTCTCCCGGGCCGGCTTGGAAAAACCGGTGCATGTCGAGAGTCAGATTGGATCCGGGCGGGACATACTGCACCGGGATCCAGCCCAGAAAGCCAGATCCTGCGGCTGCTCCGAGATCGGACAGGGCCAGCAGCAAGCTGCACAGGCCCGGGATGAGTAATTTCCAGAATGCGCGACGGGAGGTTTTCATAATTCAGTGATTTCGAAAAAGCAGGGAGTCAGTGGGGTCAGGGAACCGACCGGCCAACCGCCGTCCCGGCCTGCGGCAGCGCTGGTCTCAATTGTCGTGGACGTGCCGAGTTTTTCGGTCAGTTTGATTTTGGAGGTTTCCTTGAGGCCGAGAAAATCGAGAGCTTCCGCCGGAAGGGCGACCCGCACGTCGTCGAACTGGCGGCTCGGGTGGAGATTGATCACGACGAGAAACTTTTGTCCGGTGGCCGGATCGCGGCGCAGGAAGCTGTAGAGCCAGTGGCCGCTGGCTTGTTCTCCGTGGAGGCGGCCATAGCGGGGGTTTTCGAGGTTTGAGGGATTGAGAGGGAAGAATCTGCCGCTGCGGAAGGCGGGTTCGTTGAGGAGGTTTGTGAGCCGGGAATAAAAATCACGGAGGTCTTTCTGTGCGGGAGAGAGGCAGACTCCGTCGAATTTCCCGCCGTTGACCCATTTCGTGAACTCCGGCATGGACCAGTAGTCGAAGATCGAAGTGCGTGCATCGTCGCCGCCGAAGCCTTCGGCGCCTGTTGCAGGTTCGCCGACTTCCTGTCCGCTGTAGAGCATCGCCGGACCACGTGACAGTCCGAAGAGCAGCGCGGAAACCGGGCGTCCCACATCCATTCCGACATTGCCCCATTGGCCCTTTCCGGCGATGCGGGCCTCATCGTGATTCTCGGCATACCGGAGGGAATTCTCAAAGACCTGCGGCGGGATGTTCAGGCGATCAAGGTCGTTCGCCCAGGCATCGCCTTCGTAGATTTCCTTCAACTTGTCATAGGTCGCGTCGTCATAGACCGCGTCGAAACCTGCGTCGAGAAGGTCGGCCATGACGCTCCCGGTGCCGCCCGGCCCGCCGGCAGGCACTTTGGCGGGATCATTTTCGTAGGCCTCGGCGACAAAGAAAACTGCGGAGTTCCGATCACGTGCCCGGGCAATCATCCATCGCCAGAATTCGGGGGGAACCATGTGCGCCATGTCCACGCGGAATCCATCAACTCCGAAGCCCTGCCAATAGGAAATGATTTCATCCATCTTCCGCCAAGTATCCGGAATCGGGATGTCCTTTTTGTCGCCGTGCGGATAGGCCCGCGTGGCTTTCTGCGGATCAGTGAAATCGAAGCCATAGTTCAGCTTCACGGTCTCATACCAACTCCCGGCATCCGGCTCCCAGCTGGCGAGGTTGTTCCCGGTGACGCGCCCGTGCTCACTCTCCGGTCCGTAGAGCCCATCGCTGGGTGCCTTGGCGACTTTGGCGGTGGGACTGGTCGGAGTTCCCTTTTCATCGACCGTCGGGAGCCGGAGAGGCGGACCTTTGCCGAGGGGTTTCGCTTCCGGGGTCAGCCAGTAGAAGTTGTTATCCGCGCGGAAAAACTTCGTTTTGTCATCCTGGGCTCCGAAGCTCAACTGCGGTCGGATTGATGACTGATAACTGCGGGCCACGTGGTTCGGTACGAAGTCGATGATGACCTTGAGTCCGGCCTGGTGGATCCGATTGACCATGGCCTGGAATTCCTCGAGGCGGCGGGCGGGGTCGTCCGCATAATCCGGGCTGACGTCGAA
>JBMOHI010000282.1:0-3709 GCA_049317925.1 Terrimicrobiaceae bacterium | reverse complement strand
ATCGCCATTTTCTTCGCGGCCTTTTCGGGCATCGCTTCGGCCCAGACAACCATCGGGAACGGCCAACTGGTTTCCAGGCTAAGCGGCTCCAAAGGCTCAGAGCGCACATACATGATCACCGTGCCCAGTGGGCAGACCAAGCTTGAAGTGAAAACCTACGGGGGCAGCGGTGATGCCGATCTATACGTCAAGCGCAGCGCAGTGCCGACCACTTCCAGCTACGATTATCGATCAAACGGCGGAAGCAACACCGAGACGATTACCGTCAACAGCCCGTCCTCCGGGGTCTGGTATATCAAAGTGCGAGCTTTCAGCACGTATTCCGGCTTGACAGTGGTCGCGACCTACACCGCTCCCATTGCGGCGGTCGCCACGCCGAGGATCAACCCCGGTAGCATGAGCACGACCAGCCCGGTGACCGTGACTTTGAGTTGCTCGACCAGCGGGGCGACGATCCGCTACACCACCAACGGCAGCGACCCGACATCGAGTTCAACGATTTACGGCGGAGCCTTCACCTTGAGCAGTTCGGCCACCGTCAAGGCGCGGGCGTTCAAGAGCGGGATGGCCGACAGCGCCGTGGCCAGCGCCAACTACACCATCACCGCCCCTAGCGTCACCACCCTTTCCAACAACTCGCCCGTCACCGGGCTGAGCGGTTCCGCTGGCGCGGAGCGCACCTACAAGATCACGGTGCCCAGCGGCCAGGCCAAGCTTGAGATCAAGAGCTACGGCGGCAGCGGAGACGCCGACCTTTTCGTCAAGCGAGGTTCCGTGCCAACGACATCCAGCTACGACTTCACCGGGCAGAACAACGGTAACACCGAGACGATCACGGTCAACAGCCCCGCTTCCGGCGACTGGTTCATCAAGGTCCGAGCCTACAGCACATTTTCCAGCCTGACTCTGTTGGCCGCGCATTATGCGAACTTCACAGTGGTATTGGATGCAGTCTCGCCAGCCGCTTTGAGAGTTGGGACGGCAGTCACCATTCGTGGAACTCTGAGAAGGAATGGATCTGCTTTGCCGAATTACCAGTTTGGCGTTCACAATGGCCTGCGCCAGCAATCACATTTGGCGACAACCGATTCAACCGGCAGGTTTGCTATTACATCCACCCCAGCCTCCGCACAGGCTTCAGTCGTCGAATTTCTCGCAGATGGAAGAGCGTTTGCCTCTGCAGCCTATCAAGTTTTACCATCCACAGACTCGCCAGCATCACTTCTGGTGCGGGAGATTCGATACAAGAATAGCACAGCGAGAACGATAAAGGCTCGGGTGGCGAATCCATATGGTCAAACCCTTAACTACACTATTGCACCGAATGCCACACAGACATTGGTAAGCAGTAATGCCCGAGGGGTCACCTTCAAGCCAACAGCGTACACCGGAACTTTTGCAACTGCCGGATTAGGGGCGGCCGATATCGGTGGATCCGTCACGGTAAACAGCAGCGGCGTCGCTACTGTCCAAGTCACCGCAGGAGCAGGAGTTCTCCTCCGTTTCTCGACATATACAACATCTCAACTGGATGCAGGTGTTTGCTGGTCACCAGGCGGTTCAATCGGCGCGGGCGGCGGAGTTGACATCGGGGCTGACATTTGCATGGGGTCAAATGGGCTAAGCGTGGGGGGCGGCGCGGGAGTTGGAGTTATTACGAGTGGCTTCTCAATCCAGCTTATTGAATGGTGAGTGAAAGGCGAATGCGATTACCAGATGCGACAAATCTTTTGAAGTACTGGGTTTATCTATGCTATATCAGTTAGTCGCTCAGGCGTAGGCGCAGATGTCGAAACTTTCAAATCACAAGCTGACCAAATCAATCGCTTTGAGGCAAATCTTTCATGCCGACTGAACGGCACCAATGGCCAGTTTGCCAGCCTGCAACTCATCAGATACGCCAACTCGAATGGAAGTCAGATTCAAATCTCTCCGTAGGCAATGCATTTCAGTCGGACTATTACTGATTGCCGGACCCTGTGTGTTTCTGCTGCTGCTTAGCCAATGGAGCGACGGGCAAGCGAACATTGCAGCTCCCCAGAATGAAAATTCCCCTAATGTTCGTTCAGCCCGAGGAAACACGGCATCAGATTCCATTCAAGCCCAACTGCCTCCGAAGACCTCAGACCTTGGCTCTGGGAATAGCGTACCGGATAGGATTAAACAATTGGCCAGATTAGGCACCGCTGCCGCGATTCAGGATTTAGCACATATTCTTGAATCCCTGCCGCTTGGTGACCTCCGAGAGGAGGCTGTCAGAATCGCCTCGACCGCTGGCAATCCGGAGGCTGTTCCGGTGGTTCTGGATTTGCTCCAATCCACCGACGATGCCGGAGTCATCCGCATGTCTCAGGAAATACTCGCCCGGTTGGCTGGTCCCGAGTCAATTCAGTCCATGCTGAGTATATATGATGACTCAACCGACACGGAGTTTCGGGACCGCTTGGAACGCACGGTTGCCTATATTTCCACGGAAGAAGCCGTGCCGGTTCTGAAACTCGTGGTCTCTGATATCAGCACGCCAGCCACGGACGGAATGATCCGCGCCGGTGCTCAGGCGCTGCGGAAAATCGGAACACCGCCCGCCGTTGACACCCTGATTGAACGACTAAACAGCGAGACGAACGAAGAAGGCCGCTCCGTAATTGCCGCCCAGATTGGGGAGGTTCGCGCACCAAGCGCGGAAGCAAGCCTCCAGAGCGCGGCACTCGGCCAAAGCAAGTTTGCCAGCCAGGTCCAAACCAGGGTGACAGCAATCGGAACACTCCTCTATTACCCTTCCGCCGAGACACAGGAACTACTTGCAGGCCTCGCCGCCGACCCAGACCAGCAGATCTCAGCTGCCGCCACAGACATCCTCACTGAGATCAAGAAGCGCCTAAATAACTGAAAAAAATAGTCGAATCGGGTCCCACGCCACCCGGCGTACGGGTCCGTACCGGGCGGTTCCAATCAGGCGCGGGCCTTTCGCTCGTAGTGAAGCTTGATCCATGATGTGCGCATGTCGGGAAATCCTTGTTCTTCCGTAAGCGTCACGTCCTGGTCTATTGACCTGCGCTGTAAGTTACGCTTATCTTTTTTCGGCGGTTTTGCTGTTTCTGTCGCGTTGATAAAGGTGCGCGAGCTCGCACGCGAGGAGGAGCTTGCAGAAGAGAACAGAAAGATTATTATCGAAGCCTGGCATGAACACCTTGGTTGATACGGCGAAAGCAACTGCCTTCAGAGATGGTCACATTGTGATCACGATGGACAGCGGTGTGGAGGTGCGTTTTCCGGTCAGTCGGAACCCGCGACTGGCCAAGGGCACGCCGGATCAGCTGAACAATATCGAGGTTTCGCCCTTTGGCCTGCATTGGCCCGATCTCGATGAGGATCTGTCTTTTCGGGGCCTCCTTGCAGGCGATTACGGGCAGAATCAATTGTAAAGCCCATCGGAGCGATGCAGGAGATCACCGCTTCTTTTGGGCGTCTGGCATAACCGGGTGTGGTCAAAAGGGGGTGAGGTTGCCTCCGAACAGGTAGCACAGGTATCTTCCCTGTGTAGATTGGTCGTTCAAAGGCAAGATGCCTGTGCTCCCTGTGGGACTTCACTCCACGCGCTCTCATCGACTCACCGGAGTCGGGCTACCCTCAAGCCGTAGCCGGCTTCAACTGCGGCAGAGTCTCCTCGCGGTCGCGGGGAAGTTCCTCGGTTTTCTTTCCGTGGCTG
>JBMOHI010000281.1:0-3718 GCA_049317925.1 Terrimicrobiaceae bacterium | reverse complement strand
AACACCGGCAGCGTCGTGGCCGGAACGGCCAGGGCCCAGTTCGGCTTGAGCACATACATTGCCCATGCCAGAGGAAGACTCAGCGCTCCGAAGATCACACAGGCCCTAGCGTGAGGTTCCTGCCAGCGGAATTTGCAAAAACTCACCACGCAGTAGAGTTGCAGTAGCGCGACAAAGGCCATGATGGCCTCCGGCCGAATCGACAACTCCAGCGTCATTGTCACCGGATTGAAAAGATACAGCGCGACGAGATACACCCCGACCACGGTCGAGCTGATTTCCAGTGCCAGGCTGCGCGGAAAAAGCGAAACCCACCGCCGCCAGGTCAGCCACATGATGACCCCGGCGGCCAGACCCAGTGCCTGCTGGATCATGATGTATCCCGCGAAGGACCCCGTCGTTCCCAACCCCAGCGCGATGAAAGCGCCATAGAGCCATTCCCGTTCGAACTCCTCGCGAAAACCCGCGCCACCGATCCAGTTCAGGGCCGGATGCAACCAGCCCCAGCTATCCCACTCCGAGATGGCCACCGGCGGGAGATGAAAACGCACCATTCCCGCGACCAGAACCAATGCGCCCACTACCAGCCAACCGATCCAGCCCGGTGCGCGCCAGAGCTTTTCCGACCCGGCGAAAAGGCGGGCCCGCTCCAGAAGATTCGAAACGGTCGGCGTCAAGGGACGCGCCTCAATTCGGCATCAGATCGAGACCCTTGAGCGTGTTCTCATCGAAGCGGCCGGTCTGGCGGAAGCCCGCATTCTGTTGCCAGGCCCGGAGTGCCGCCACCAGCCTCGGGCTGGGCGAACCGTCGACCGGCCCGCTGTAGTAGCCCAGAATTTTGAGATTCTTCTGCGCCTGCCGGATGGCCTCGATCTGGTATTCCGCGCCGATGGAAATATAGGGCCCGCCTTTGAAAATGTCAGCCAGGGCCACGTATTCCGGTACCGGCTGTTGCACCTTCTGCGGCTTCTGCGGCCTTTCCTGTGGCGGGGCGGTCAAACCGAGGCTGCCGAGCGTCTGCGGATTCAACTCGCCCGTGACCTTGAGATTTTGCGCCAGTTGATACCGCCGGATCGCCGCCGAAGTCTGGCTGCCCATTTGTCCATCCACTGTGCCGTCGTAGAAGCCCTGCCGTTTCAGCCGGCTCTGAGCCTCGGCGATCACGGTGTCCGCCTGAACAAGACTCAAGCTCACAAGCAAAAGAAATAAAGTGCGAACAAGTATTTTCATGCGAAAACCCTTAACCGCCCGGTGCCAAATCTGCAAGCTGCGGGATCAGGGCAAACGCAGTAGAAGCCGAAGGGAATGAATTTCCGGATAGATTGCACAAAGTGATGTGATTCCGGAGCAAGCTCGAGATGGAAGATTGCACCCCGCGTGACACCCGAGCGGAATCCCCGTTTGGCTCACGCCCCCAGCCAGAGAGCCATCAGAGCGGCCCGGCCGTTGACGCCGAACTTTTCGTAGATGGCTGTAATGTATTTGTGCGTCGTGGAAGTACTCTGGCCGAGCGAGAAGGCGATTTCCTTCTCGGCAAGGCCGGTCAACAGTTTTTGCACGATGCGGCGTGAGACGGGGCTGAGCGGAGAGTCGCCGATGAGCAGGCCGCGGCTCAGAAAGAGCCGGCGATGGAATCTTCGCATCCCGCGCAGGGCTGCGGCGGCCAGACCGGCATCGCGCTTGGAAAAGTGCGGCGAAGGTCCCGTTCGATCAATGAGGAAGACGGACTCCGTGTCGTTGTTTAGGGGGAAGCTCACCCACATGCGGTCGGTGATGCCGAGTTCGGTGTAGTGGAGCTTGTAGTGCTCGCTCCGCCGGAACTCGCCAAAGGGGATCCAGCCATCGCGCATGCGGTGGGTGCGGAATCTCCCGGCCCCCGCGACCACAGCGTGGGTGGCGAGGCCGATCTGGAAATCGCTGTCGATCTCCTTGCTGCGCTGGAACCACCATGCGATGAGCTTTTGGTACGATGGCGGATCCGGGACGAGGTTGTAACTCGCCCTCAGACGCCAGC
Source organism: Terrimicrobiaceae bacterium (assembly GCA_049317925.1). Lineage (GTDB taxonomy): Bacteria > Verrucomicrobiota > Verrucomicrobiia > Chthoniobacterales > Terrimicrobiaceae > CAMASH01. The sequence continues at coordinate 1,704 of JBMOHI010000281.1, read as the reverse complement.
CGAGCAATCCGTCCCTCTTGGCATTCGCCCCGCGCAGCACGCGCACCGCCCCGAGCCAGCGGACATTGTCGGCTTTCAGTAGAGTCTGGAGCCCCTTCCCGAGGTGGGCAAGGGCCTCGTCGGTTTCTTCGGGGGGATATTCGTCCAGCTCGTCCCACAGCCCGTAAACTCCCTCCATGTCTTTTCGGGAAGTGGCGGGAATATCCACGTCCGCAGGTTTTCTGGTCTCCTGCACGGACCGCGTTTTGACAGCTCTCACTGCCGATAGTTCTCCGCGATGAAATGAGAGTTGTCGATTCGGTTTAGTCAGGTTCTCCCTGATTAGGGGGGGCGGGGAAATGCCGTTTCGCTACGTTGGCTGGTATTTTGGGTCTGACCCCGGCTTTTTTCGTCCCTCCCTCTTCGCGCCTGCGCAGCCCCCCCGATCGGTAGGTTATCCAAAGTCCGCCGATGCCTGCCGTCCAGGTCACCACGTTGCACAAATAGGTGACCGGCCTCCACGCCCGTAACGACGTGACGACCCGCGCCGCTTTAATGGCTCTCTGTCTTGAGGGCAAATGGCCGGGAGTCCGAGGAGAGTTCCTCCCTCTATTTAGAGGTATATTCGACTTTGGCTTTTTCGCGCACACTGCCCTGACTCTTGCTTCTCTCGAGCCGTGACCGACACGGATGGCAGCGCCGAAAGTCTCAACCAAATTGAATCCTATGTTCCATTCATCCTGCCGTCAGTCCCTTGCTTTTGCTTTTTGTCTGGGCGCCGCCCTTCTCGGTTCATCGCGGATGCACGGCCAAAACGTAAACAGCAGTTCGGATTACACCAGCGCGTTGACTTCCATCAACGCGGCGGTGACTGGTGTGACGGGGAACAGTTATTCGTTGGAATTTGGCTCGGGACTTTCCGTGACTCCCGGGACGAGCGCGTTCATCAATGCAGGAACGGGCAATACGGTTTCCATTAATGGAAATGGTGGCTCGCTGAGCGGAGGCAATACCCTGACCCCGGCCGTCATTTTTTCGGGGAAGGTGAACCTGAGCAATCTGACCATTCAAAATGGTTTGGGTAAGGGCGGGGATGTGACGGACACATTATCGGACGGGGGTTATTTCGGGAGTGGCCTTCGCGCTACGCCGGGGGCAGGTGCCGGATTGGGGGGCGGGCTGTTTATTGCCACCAGTTCGGTGGTGACTCTGCATAATGTTTCCTTTGCAGGAAATTCCGCGCTTGGTGGCAGGACAATATTGTTCGGAGCAGGAGGCGCAACCACTCATGGAGGCGATGCGAGTTTTGTCCTGGGTTTGGATAATGTTGATTCCAATGGGGTCCCCACGGTCGGCGCAGGAAAGCATATTGCCGGCGGCATTACTGCCCCTAATGGCTATGGCCTTCCTTTTACTTATATCCCCGCTCCCAATGACCCTCTCCTTGGAGCAGGCACCAGTGCCGGGGGCCAGCAGAGTCTATCATATATTCCAGCTGAAATTGTCTTGTTCTACCCGACCAACCCGACCGACGCGACGACGGGTTCGCTTTATGATGGGGCGGGCGGGTCCGCGCATTGGGTGAATCCTTTTGTGGCGATTGTCGCAGGCGAAGGAAAAATGGGAGGAGGAGATGGCACCGCCTTATTCCATCTTGGCGGCTACGCAAACGGGGCGGCGGGAGGTGGCGGTTTGGTTGGAGGCGCCGGTATGTCCTACGCGTCG
>JBMOHI010000280.1:0-3731 GCA_049317925.1 Terrimicrobiaceae bacterium | reverse complement strand
ACTTGATGATGTCCGCCACGCGTCCGGCGCCGACGGTGCGGCCGCCTTCGCGGATAGCGAAACGGATGGTTTTTTCCATGGCGATCGGAGTGATGAGCTCGACCTCAATGGAGACATTATCACCAGGCATGACCATTTCAACCCCTTCGGGCAATTTGATGGTGCCGGTGACGTCGGTGGTGCGGAAGTAGAACTGCGGGCGGTAGTTCGAGAAGAACGGCGTGTGACGACCGCCTTCGTCCTTGCTCAACACGTAGATCTCAGCCTTGAACTGCTTGTGGGGCTTGATCGTGCCGGGCTTGGCCAGAACCTGGCCGCGCTCGACGTCGTCTTTCTTCACCCCGCGCAGGAGCACGCCGACATTGTCGCCGGCTTCGGCGGTGTCGAGGAGCTTGCGGAACATTTCGATGTCGGTGACCGTGGTCTTGATGGTGTCCTTGATGCCAACGATCTCGATTTCCTCCATTTTCTTGAGGATTCCGCGTTCGACACGGCCGGTGGCGACGGTGCCGCGACCTTCAATGTTGAACACGTCTTCGACGGGCATGAGGAAGGGCTGATCTTTCGGACGCTCCGGGGTCGGGATGTATTCATCCACGGCGGCCATGAGGTCGGTGATGGCTTTTTCGTACTCAGCCACGCCTTCGAGCGCCTTGAGAGCGCTGCCTTTGACGATCGGGATGGTGTCGCCGGGGAATTCGTATTTGCTGAGGAGTTCGCGGACTTCCATTTCGACGAGTTCGAGAAGGTCCTTGTCGTCCACCATGTCCACCTTGTTCATGAAAACAACGATGGAAGGCACGCCGACCTGGCGGGCCAGCAGGATGTGCTCGCGGGTCTGAGGCATGGGGCCGTCAGCCGCGCTGACCACGAGGATGGCGCCGTCCATCTGGGCCGCACCGGTGATCATGTTCTTCACATAGTCGGCGTGTCCGGGACAATCGACGTGCGCATAGTGGCGGTTGTCGGTCTCGTATTCGACGTGGGCGGTGTTGATGGTGATGCCGCGCTCTTTTTCTTCGGGAGCCGCGTCAATGTCAGCGTATTTTTTCGCGGTGGCCTGTCCGGTTTTGGCGAGCACGGTGGTGATCGCGGCGGTCAGGGTGGTCTTGCCGTGGTCAACGTGGCCAATCGTGCCGATGTTGACGTGCGGTTTGTTTCTCTTGAACTGTTCTTTTGCCATTTTAAGGGTTTGTTTGGGTTGAGACTAGCGCCTGTTCAAAGGATGGAGCCCATGACCGGGTTTGAACCGGTGACCTCGTCCTTACCAAGGACGTGCTCTGCCAACTGAGCTACATGGGCATTTGTGGCCGAAGCCGTTAGGAACATGGTGTGTCTGCGTGTTTTTTTTGCCTCTGAAAAAGGGTGCAAGACCCCTCCCGAATTCGCATCGTGCAAAATCGGCAGACGTCTTCTCCCTGAAACAGAAGGGAGGGAAACCTACCAAACGCCGGGGGTGTGTCAAAATGAAAAAACGGGGAATGTGTGCGCCGCGGGTGCCGGATGGCGAAACCTCCACTCGGCGATTGCCAACCAGCGGGTCGCCGCCAATGCTGAATGGATGAATGCCGCCGATCTGAGGAAAGATTATCGCTCGGGCGAACTGCGCCGGGGTGACCTCGCGCCCGACCCGTTCCGCCAGTTCGATCCGTGGTTCAAGGACGCCATGGCCTGCCCGCAGATCATCGAACCCAATGCCATGACGCTGGCCACAAGCGGGAGCGACGGACGCGTCACGGCCCGCACCGTGCTGCTCAAGGCCTGGGATGAAAAGGGATTCGTTTTTTTTACCAACTACACCAGCCAGAAGGCGCGGCAGATCGGGGAAAACCCGCAGGCAGCCCTGCTCTTTGCCTGGCTTCCATTGGAACGGCAGGTGTCGATCTCCGGCCCTGCGGAAAAAATTTCCCTGACGGAGAGCCTGGCCTATTTTGCCAGCCGCCCGAACGAGAGCAAAATCGGAGCCTGGGTTTCGCGGCAGAGCGGGATCATCAGCTCGCGCAAGATCCTTGAGATGAAATTCGAGGAAATGCGGCGCAAGTTTTCCCAGGGGGAGATTCCGCTGCCGGATTTCTGGGGCGGCTACCGGGTGGTTCCCCAGACCGTTGAATTCTGGCAGGGCCGCAGCAGCCGGCTGCACGACCGGTTCCTTTACACGCGGGAAACCGATGGGGACGGGGACGGCGTTTGGAAGATCGAACGCCTTTCGCCTTGAGAGGGGTTGACTTCTCCGGCAAAGGGTGGATGTTTCCCCCGTTATGAAAAAAATCATCCTCAGTATCGTTTGTGTTGGTTTCGCCGCAGCCTCAGCCCTGGCAGGAAGCTGCCCAGGCAGCGGAGGATGTGGCGGTGGAGATAAGGACAAGGAAGGCACCAAGGACAAGGGCGCGGCCAAGCCGACCGCGGCCGTCCGGCTGTCGTTCTAAGCTTCCGGAAGCCTCACCGAAAAGCGCACGGTCCCAAGCCGTGCGCTTTTTCTTTTCCCCCGCCGCGCCATGCGTTTAATCAGCGCGATGACCGATGCGCTGAATCACTACCGGAGGAAATGCGCGGCGGCCGTCATCCGCTTCATCCCGCACCCCGTCCGTGGCGTGGCGCGGAACGGTTGGGATAACACGGTTCGCACGGTACAGATCTATGGGGAAATCGATGGCGAGCAGCGGGCCGCCTCTTTCGCTTACTATGTGTTATTCTCGCTCTTTCCCCTTTTTGCCCTCCTCCTCACCGTCGGATCGAATTTTCTCAATCCCAAGGAAATCATCGGCAGCATCGAGGGATTCCTGCCGATCGACGCACCACAGCAAAAATGGATCTGGGACGCTGTGCATCACCTGGAGACGGCGCGCGGCGGGGTCGGGACGATTTCCGTGGTCGTGCTGCTCTGGTCGTCTCTCCGCTTTTTTCAGGCGCTCGTCCGTGGCGTAAACCGGGCCTGGCACACGGTGGAGATTCCCTGGTGGCAGATGCCGCTGAAAAATCTGCTCATGGTCGTGATTATCAGCAGCGCCCTCTTTGCCGGACTGCTCGCTCCGGCGCTTCTCCAAGGCGTGCGGAATGTGCTCCTGGCGGCTGAGAGTTTCATCCAGATGCATTTTCCCCAATTCAACCTGCACCTTTTTTCCAGTCTGCTCGACCTGAGCCGCTACGCCATCGGTGGCGTGGTGCTCTTTCTTTCCTTCATTCTGCTCTACAAGCTTTCCCCGGCGCGAAGGGTGACTTTTTCCCAGGTCTGGTTGCCATCGCTCCTGGTCACTTTAACCCTGCAAATCTGCCAGGTCGCCTTCGTCAACTACCTGCCGAGATTTGTGAACTACGGCATCTACGGCGCCGTGGGTGGTTTAATGCTGCTGCTGCTCTGGGTCTATGTTTCCGGCATTATCATCATCATGGGCGGCTGCCTTTGCGCGGCCATGGCCCGGGATGAGGATCCGGAAAAATCTACTCTATCCAGTTCAGCAGATTGAAATTGTAGGAAATCATCACCGCAACCAGCGCAACCGTGGCCAGAAAACCCAGCAGGGCGAACACCGGCAATGCGATCAAAACCCGGCGGATCAACCGGTCCTCTTTTTCCTGAGCGTCAGTCATGCGCGACGAATAAAAGCGCCCCGCGCCGAAGTCAAATGCTTTGCGGACGGCAGCCACCGGGAAATCTTGCCACTTGCTCCCGCGGCAACCTTGGTCTTTAGAGGGGCATGCGGAACTCACGCGGCTTCACCCTCCTCGAGCTG
>JBMOHI010000279.1:0-3737 GCA_049317925.1 Terrimicrobiaceae bacterium | reverse complement strand
ACGATTGACGAACTCCGCGCCCGCGGGATCGAATATGTGGCAGTTTCCGAGGGGGATTATGGGCGCTTTTTTCTCACCACGCACAAGCCGCGCGGTGGCGATCAGGATGACTTCGAACGCCGGCGCACGTTCTATGAGCGGCTCTTCGCCGAAGGACGCGTGATCTGGGAATGCCGGGCCGGGGATTTGCAATACCTCCAACCGGCCATCAAGCTCTACCAACTTCCGGCTCAGCCCGCCGCGCCGTAGGTATCCTTGCGGAGGAATTTTCTCTCCAAAAACGTCGGTGTGCCGTATCCGGCCAGCCGGGCAAAAACATATCCGGCCACACAGCCGCCGAAATGCGCGGCATGACCGATCCAGGGCTCGAATCCGGTTACGAGGAAGAGCAGCGAGGAACCAGTGATGCCCCAGCCGAGGTATTTGGCGCGCAGCCGGATGGGAATCACGAAAAACAACAGGGCCACGATCTGGGCTTCCGGGAACATGGTGGTGAAGGCGATGACCACGCCGCAGACCGCGCCTGATGCGCCGATCAGCGGATTGTTCCCGCCGGTCAGGAGGATCTGGGCCAGCCCTCCCGCCACCGCGGCGACGCCGTAGAGAACCAGAAAGCGCCCGGTTCCCATCAGGCGTTCAATGATGCGCCCCGCAAACCAGAGTCCGGCCATGTTGACCAGCAAATGCAGCAGGCTTCCATGCAGGAAGGCATGCGTGATGAGCTGCCACCAGCGTCCTTCGGCCAGGCCGGATTGGGTCAGGGCGTAGGATTCGAAAAGCCGGGATCTCCCCTGCAATCCAATCAGCCGCTCATACAAAAAGATGACCGTATTGATTGCGACCAGAACGGGCACCGCTTTGAACCACCATCTCTGCCACGTCATGGCGCGATCCTAACCGCCATTCACCCTGGTGTCCAATGCCGGTGCAGGCACCAGCACGCCGAGCTTCCGGCTGGAAAATCCGAATTCATAGGGCAGTGCGCCGGTCAGTTCCCCGTCGATCTCGACCGGCACATAGTCGCGGCTCATCAGTCGTAAACCCCGCGTTTGGAAATACTCCACATCCGGCAGATCCGGATGCTGGCCAAAAGCGATGGCCTGAAAATAGCGGATCAAATCCCAATGGCTTTGATTCTGAAAAACCAGGACATCCAGGAGTCCGTCGTCCAGCAAGGCATCTTTGAACAGCACGAACGGTCCGCCATAGAGCCGGCCGTTTCCCACCAGCACGAAACTCCCTTCGCGCGGCTCTCCATCCATCGGTTCGATCCGCACCTTGGGCGGTTTGCGGGCCGCGACTTGCGCCAGCGTGAGCAGGTAACTGATCGGGCCGAGGGCCTTCTTCGAGTCCGGTGTTGTGCGCCGGACTACCTCGGCATCCAGGCCCACTCCCGCCAGTTGAACGAAGTATTCTTCATTGGCCCGCGGGAGATCCACCTGACGGATGAAGCCGTCCTCAATGATCCGCCAGGCTTTTTCCAGGTTGTTTTGGGGGATGCCCAATTCGGCCGCGAAGACGTTCATTGTTCCCACCGGCAGGATGCCCAGGGTCACCTCCGCGCCTCCGATTCCGTTGACGACTTCGTTGATGGTTCCGTCGCCGCCGGCGGCGATGATGACCTTCTGTCCCTGTTGCACCGCCTCCCTGGCAATCTCCCTGGCGTCGCCGGGAGAGGAGGTCAGGAGGACCGTCACCCGGGGCGAAAGGGCGGCGATTTTGTCCCCCAGCGCACTGGCGCGTTCACCGCGGGCGGCCGGATTCAGGATGACTGGGATTTTTTGGCCGCTGTTCACGCTTCACATTCTCGAAAAGTCCCGTAGCTTCCCCGCGTGCCCAAATTTGCCAAGAGATTTCTTATCGCAGCCGCCGTCATAGTAGCTGCGCTCGCTCTCATCCTGCTCTGTGTCAACCTTTACCTGCAATCGGGTGGGGTTCAACAGCGCATCCGGGACACCGCGTCGAAAGCCCTCGGCACGGAGGTGACGATTCGCAGCACGACGTATACGCCCTGGGAAGGACTGGTCCTGCGGGGAATTTCCATCCCCGACTCGACGACTCCGAACATCAACGTGGTCGAGGCGGCCGCTTTGCGGATCAGGTTCGCTTTGGCACCGCTCTTGCAGCAGCGTTTTGTCGTCACCGAGTGCGCGCTGTTTGAACCCAAGTTGATCGTTCGTCAGCTCGAAAATGGCGACTGGCTTATCCCGTTCCCGCGCCGCGCGGCCGAACCTCCTCCCGCCCCGCCGGAAGTTCCCTCCGCTCCCAAGGTCAAGGGTCCCTCGTTCAAGGCGGAACTTCAGCGCTTCCGGCTCGGGGCCGGCCAGATCATCTTCATCAATGCGAAAAACCGTACCGTCCTTCTCCTCGAAAAATCCGACATCGACGCCACCATCGCGCCCGATCTCACTGCCAAGGGAACGGTCAGCATCGGCCGGATGAATGTCGGCGGCGTTCTCAAGCCCCACAAGGTCGGAGGTCCCTTCACCTGGGACGGCAAGGTTTTCGATCTGCCCGAGATTCAGGGTTCGCTTGCAGGGGGGCGGTTGAGCGGAAAATTCCACTTGGAAAACGGCGAGGCTCCGACCTACACGCTGGCGACCCGGCTGGACGGTGTCCTCCTCAAACGGCTGGCCGACGAAGCCGGCATTGAACCCGGTAAAACCGACGGGCGGCTCAACGGCTCCCTCGATCTGGCTGGTGACCCCCGCAACACGGACTCTCTGGCCGGCAAGGCGCATTTCGAATTGATCGAGGCCAAACTCAAGCCCATCGAACTCATCAGCAAGCTGGGGGAATTGCTGCAAATCAACGAGCTTCAGCTCCTCAAGCTCAGCGAGGCCCGCGCGGATCTTACCATCGGCAATGACCGGGTGCAGTTGGACGATGTTTTCCTCAAGTCGGAAAATCTCATTCTCACCGGCCAGGGTCCCATCCGTTTTAACGGCAAGCTGAAGGTCGAGGCCCGTTTGCTCATCAACAATAAGCTGCAGCAGCAACTCAAGGGAATTCTGGGCAACAACTTCGTCGAGTCGGAAAATCCGGATTACCGACAGCTTCCTTTCACCGTGAGCGGCAAGGTTGACAGTCCCAAAACCGATCTCCTCGACAAGCTGACCGGCATTAACCTCGGCCAGGATGTGGGAGGTCTGCTGCAGAATCTTTTCCGCGCCGTTCCCCAGCAGAAGCCTGCGCCGGAGGACAAGAAAAGCGCCCCGGCCAATTGAGCCCATGCGCATCATAGCCGGTTCGGCGGGCGGCCTGGCGCTCACCCGTCCGCCTGACGACGTGCGTCCCACCATGGATCGCGTGCGAGCGGCGATTTTTTCCAGCCTGGGCGATGCCGTGCCCGGTGCGCGCGTGCTCGATCTTTTCGCCGGTTCGGGTGCCATGGGGATTGAGGCCCTCAGCCGCGGGGCCGCCTCGGCGGTTTTTGTGGATGCCAATCCGCGCAGTGCCGCCTGCGTCAAAACCAACCTGCGCCGCACCGGATTGGATGGCTCGGTGCAAACGATGGACGCGATGAAGTTTCTCGAACTCTACGCCTCGGAACAATTCGATTTGATTTTCGCAGACCCGCCCTACGCGAAGAAATCAGACGACCGCGATTTTGCCACCGAGTTGCTCCGCTTGCCCGCCCTGGCGACGGCCCTGCCGTCCGGGGGAACCTTTGTTCTGGAGCGCCTTGCCGGCGCGAAGGATCCGGCGGACTGTGTGCTTTCGCTTGTTCGCGCGCG
>JBMOHI010000278.1:0-3739 GCA_049317925.1 Terrimicrobiaceae bacterium | reverse complement strand
CCAATCGACTTCGTAGGAAGCGCCATTGGTGATGTAGGTGTTGCGCACGGTGTAGGAGATTTTTCCCAGGATGGGAACTTTCGTGGTGTATTGCACATCCTTGGAGCCATCGGGATTGGTGGTGAGAACCGTGGCGGAAATCAAATTCGGCGTGTAGCTGGGAGCCGAGGCGTAGTCATTAAAGAGGGCTTTGAGCACTGCGGGCGGGGCGTTGACGACCTGATAGAGCGAAAGTTGTGGCCAGGGAGCGCCGGCGACGTTCTTGCTTTTCACCACGACCTGCCCGGCGGCCAGTTCGTCCTGGGCCTGGCTGGGCACTTCGTTGATAAGACCAGCCCGACTCAAGCTGCCAACCGAAAGCAGTGCCACAACAGTGAGAAAGACGCGGATGAACATACTAGTTCTCTTATCCGAAACGGGGGAAGTTTGCAAACTGAGAGGACTATCGGGGCAAAACGAGAGGAAAGGCGGGGATGCGGGTGAAGACAGCCTCGCCCTCGTCGGTCGTGCCGAAATACGCGCCCTCGGCCACAGCGGCGGTAGCCACGACGTGCGTGCTGTTGTAGGAAAAGGCCTCGCCCGGTTCGAGCCGGGGAAACTCCCCCACCACGCCGTCTCCCTCGACCGCGGTGGTCTCGCCGTTTTCTTCGCGCACGACCCACTTGCGGCCGCGGATGGTCACGACCTCCTTCGAGTCGTTGCGGATGGTGATGGAGTAGATAAACCGGAACGGCTTCTCCGGCGGGCTTTCCAGGTCCGGAGCATGCGTGACGTCGTCAATGCTGACGCTGAGCCCGGGCAGTTCGCGAATCTTCATCGCAGGAAGATCAGGTCTTTTTCGTGACCTGGACGTAAAGTTCGCGCAGCTGCTTATGGTCCACCTCCGCGGGCGAACCGGTCATCAATTCGACGCCGCGGTTGTTTTTCGGAAACGCAATCACGTCCCGGATGCTGTCCGCCCCAGCGATGAGCATGACCAGACGATCCAGGCCGAGCGCGATGCCGCCGTGCGGAGGCGCGCCAAAGCGGAAGGCATTGAGCATGTGACCGAACATGGTTTTCTGGGTTTCGTCATTCACCCCGAGCACACTGAACATCTTCGCCTGCAAATCGGACTCGTGAATACGCAGGCTGCCCCCGCCGATTTCCACGCCATTCAACACGATGTCGTAGGCCACGGAACGGACCTTGCCATATTCGCCGGCCTCAAGCAGCGGGATGTCCTCCGCATTCGGACGGGTGAACGGATGATGGATGGCGTGCCACTTCTGTTCCTCCGCGCTCCAGCCCAGCAACGGGAAATCCACCACCCAGAGGAAATTCAATTGGGCGGGGTCCGTGACCAGTTTCTGAATCTCCGCCACCCGCAACCGCACCCGCCCGAGGGTGAGACAGACGGTTTCCCAGGTGTCCGCACCGAAGAGAATCAGATCGCCCTCCTCGATGCCAAGGCGTGCGGTCAGGGCGGATTTCTCCGCGTCGGAGAAAAACTTCACAATCGGCGATTTCCACTCGCCATTCTCGACCTTGATAAATGCGAGGCCCTTGGCTCCCGCCAGCTTGGCCATTTCCGTGAGTTCCTCGATCTGGCCCGTGGTGATGCCGGCGAAGCCCTTCGCGTTGATCGCTTTGACCACGCCGCCGGAATCCAGCGCTCCGCGGAAAACCTTGAACTGGCTTTCGCGGAACACGTCGCCGAGGTCGGTAATCTCCACGCCAAAGCGCGTATCGGGCTTGTCGCTGCCGTAGCGGTTCATGGCCTCCTCGTGAGTCATGCGGGGAAACGGCGCCGATAAGGTGACGCCCTTGGCCTCCTGAAACACGGCGATCATCAGTTTTTCCACCAGCGCGATGATGTCATCCTGACTGATGAATGAAGCCTCGACGTCGAGCTGGGTAAACTCCGGCTGACGGTCGGCCCGCAGATCTTCGTCACGGAAGCAGCGCGCGATCTGGAAATATTTCTCCACGCCCGCGACCATGAGGAGCTGCTTGTATTGCTGAGGGGCCTGAGGCAGGGCGTAAAACGATCCCGGGGTCAGACGCGAGGGCACAAGAAAATCGCGCGCGCCTTCCGGTGTGCTCTTGGAAAGCACGGGCGTCTCGATCTCCAGAAAACCCTCCGCGTCCATGACATCACGAATGGTTTTCGTCACGCGATGGCGCAGGCGCAGGTTGCCCGACATTTCGGGCCGGCGCAGATCGAGATACCGATAAGTCAGGCGCAGATCTTCGTTGGCAATGCGCTCATCAATGGGAAACGGCAGCGGTTCGGCCTTGTTGAGAATCTCGATGTCGTCAGCCACGATTTCGATTCCGCCCGTGACGAGTTTGGCATTCTCCGTCCCCGCCAGGCGCGGAGCCACCCGGCCGGAAATTTTGATCACATCCTCACTGCGCAGATCGTGGGCCCGGGCGGCCACATCGGCGTGTTCCTCCGGCCGGAAAACAACCTGGGTGATCCCCTCGCGGTCGCGCAGGTCAATGAAGATCACGCCGCCATGGTCACGGCGGGAATCAACCCAACCGCAAAGGGTGGCAGTTGATCCGGCGTCCGTCGCGCGCAAAGCGCCGCAATGATGTGTGCGATAAGTCATAATACAGAAAATTTAACCACAGAGGACACTGAGGTCACAGAGAGCAAAAATCCTCTCTGTGTTCTCCGTGTCCTCTGTGGTTAGTTGCCTTTTTGCCGGTTCCGCAGCCAATCCGCAAGCCCGCTGTTCGGCACGGACTCTTCCACCCGGGTGGCCAGAATCTTGATTTTGACCAGGGGCCACTCGTCGCCGACCACAATGGCCAGTTCCGCGCCGAGTTGTTCTGCCGCCTGAAACTGCTTGCCGACCTTCGCTTCCGCCAGCGGAAAATCCACCCGGAGACCACTCAGCCGGAGCTGCTGCACGAGAGCCAGCGCATCGGACCGCCGCTCTTCTTTGGCCACGATGACATACACATCGCAAGCGCGCTGTTGCGAGGTCCAGGCGGTCAGCATAGCCTTCGCCGCCGGGGTGTCGTCGATGAGATTGCCCAGCACCACATCGCCCATGCCGAAGCCCAGCGCCGCCAGATCCACCTTACCATCACTCATCAGGCTCAGGAGTTTGTCGTAACGTCCGCCGCCGGCCAGGGCGCGTTCGTTTTTGCTGCGGTCGAAAACCTCGAAAACAACGCCGGTGTAGTAGGCCAGTCCGCGCACGATGGCGTAGTCAATCTCCACAAAGTCCGACAATCCGCGCGCCTCCAGACTCTCCCGCACCGGACCCAAATCGGTCGGTTGCTTGCCGCGCATGAAGCCCAGCACCGCCTCCGCGTTCAGGCCCGGAACTGCCAGCCTGGCCAGTGCCTCGTCGGTCTTTTCCGGCGGCAGCCGCTCGGCTTTGTCCACGATTTGAAAAAACTCGTACTCAGCCTCGGGACTTCCCCCCGCATCGGCGAAAAACTTCTGCCAGGCCGTGCGGCTGCTCAAGCGAACGACAAAATCCTTTTCGGTCAGTCCGAATTCCCGCAGCACATCAATGACCAGCGCGATCAACTCCGCATCCGCCGCAGGGGAGGCCTCGCCAATGATGTCGGCATTGAACTGATAAAACTCCCGCCCGCGTCCGCGTTGCGGTTTCTCATAGCGGAAAAACTGCGGCACACAGAACCACTTGAGCGGCTTTTTGAAATCGCGCTCCCGCGCCGCCACCATCCGCGCAAGCGTCGGTGTCATTTCCGGACGCAAGGCGGCATGACGTCC
>JBMOHI010000277.1:0-3743 GCA_049317925.1 Terrimicrobiaceae bacterium | reverse complement strand
GGAATCCTCCACATCCCATCGGGTCACGCCATCGTGTTCGAGACCGACGAGGATGGTCTTCTCGCTGCCGGGGGGCGAAGTGCTGACCATCAGACAGGGGCGGGCCCGGAGAGCGCGGGATCACAAATGATGTCGGTCGTGTTTTGCAGACCGGTTAACTCGATGACTTGAAAATCAAATTGGTTGCGAAACCAGGTCAATTGCCTCTTGGCATAGCGCCGGGTCGCGAGGGTGATCGCGGCGATGCATTGGGACTCGGTCAGTTCGCCGCGCCGGAAGGCCTGAATTTCGCGCAGTCCGATGGCCCGGGCGGCGGTGGTTCCGACTTCGCTCAGCCGGCCCACCTCCGCCACGACCCCGCGCCAGAACATCGCAAGCACATTGTCCGCAATGCGGGCATCAAGTTCGGCGCGATCGCGGGTCAGGAGCACTCCCTGAAAGCCGGGCGTGGATTTGTCCTTCCACTCCTCGCGCAACTCCGAGCTGGAGCGTCCGGTGAGAAGGTGAATTTCCAAGGCACGCATCACACGGCGGGGATTCTGAAAATCCAGATGCCGCCGCGCGCCGGGGTCGGCCTGATCGAGACGGCGTTGCAGCTCCTCCAGAGGAAGTGTGGCAAGCTCGGCCCGCAGCGCGGGATCGGTCGGAGGCAGATCGGCCAGCCCGTGCGTGAGGGCCTTCAAGTACAGACCAGATCCGCCGACAATGACGGGGCGCTTTCCCCGCGCGGTAATCTCCGCCATTTTTTCCCGGGCAAGAACCGCGAACCGTGCGGCATCGAAGAGTTCCGACGGCGGGAGAAATCCGATGAGGTGATGCGGCACCAGGGCTCGTTGTTCCGCATCCGGCTGGGCGGTAAGGATCTCCAAGCCCGAATAAACCTGGAAGGCATCGGCCCCAAGAATTTCGCCGCCGAACCGGCTGGCCAGTTCGACGGCGAAAGACGTTTTGCCGACCCCGGTGGGGCCGCAAATGATAAGGGGAGTTGAGAGTTGGTTGTTCGTTGAGAGGTGGTGACTCACTGGTCCCGGTTTCCTCTCAACACTCAACCAATCCCACTCAACCCGTTTTATTATTGTTCAGGCTGACGCTCGCGCTCGCTGCGGCGTTCCTCGACGGCCTTGGCTCCGCTGACCACGAGCTTGCGGCCCATGTATTCCTTGTCGTGCAGCTCCGTCACGGCCCGCTTGGCCTCGTCGGTGGACTGCATTTGCACGAAGGCGAAACCCTTCGAGCGCTGGGTGTGCTTGTTCGCCACGATCTCCACGTTTTCGACCGAGCCGACCCCGTTGAAGAGGTCCGAGAGGTCGCTCTCCGTCGCGTCGAAGGACAGGTTGCCCACGTAAATGCGCGGGGACGTGACCTCAATGATCTCCGGTTTGCGGAAACCGGTCGGGCGTCCGGGCCGTTCCGTGCGTTCGGAACGGCGGGGAGCTGATGCCTCAGTCGAACCGTTGCTTTCGCGGCTACGGGCCGGTGCGGCGGCGGGCTTTGTGGTCTCGTTGCCGGCGAAAAACGCGGCGATTTTCTGCCAGAGGCTCTTTTTCTGTGGTTTGGAGGGGGTTTCCTGACGGGAGCTGCGGGGTCCGCTGCTGTGATTGCTGCGACCGCCGGGACGACGGCTGCCGCCGCCGCGCCGCGATGAGCGGCGGCCGTTGCTGTTGCTGTATTCGGATGACATGACTTGTTTGATGGTTTGCATTGGTGGATGGCACACGGGCATGCCGGATGGGGATTTTGCCGGTGTGCGATCCTTTCGTTAGTGCCTCGGGCGGGGCCGATTTCTCTGCGGAAACGCGTGTTTTCCAACCAGCAAAGAACCAATTAGCGGCCATGCAGATCAGCCGCCGCGCCAACAACTTCCATGGGTGCGCGGCAATTTCAGCATGCATTTCGTTAAACGCCTGAGGCTTGCGTAAGTTCAATCAATCCCCGCAACTTTGCAAGGACCAATTGTCCGATCGGCCGGCAAAGAATTTCCGCAACTATCCCCTGCCGAATCTGTTAGTATCTGTCCATGCGAAACCCAAAAGTCGTTCTGCTCGCCGGGGTGCTGGCGCTCTTGGCCACCGTCCTAGTCTGGAGATGGATATCCGGCTGGGGACTCGTCACGATCCACGCCGACAAAGTTCCGCTCTCCAAAGTCGTCAAATCCATTGAACGCCAGGGCGGTGTCCGCATCGTCACCAATGCCGATCCCTCCATGCCGGTCACGCTATACCTTGACCGCGCTCCTGTTTACGAAGCCATCGACACGCTGGCCATCCGCGTGGACGGCGACGCCCGCCTCGCATTTATTGCCGCACCCGACAAAAAACAGATCGCCGACGTGCTGGCCGCCTTCACCACCGGAGCGAACCCCGGCGGCTGGACGGTTCTCTCCGCCGGATTCGGCGGCGGAGGGAGCGGCGGCATGATGGGCAGCGAGACCGTGATCGATCCCCGGCAGGTCGAATGGAAAATGAGCGACGTCCCCGACCGCAATCTTCAGACCATCCTCAACCAGGGCGCACAGAAAACCGGCGCCCTCTTCGCCACTCCGAAGGATTGGAACCCCGCCATCGGCAAACTCCCCGCCGCCGGCAAGACCGGAAAAATGGCCGACGCCGCCATCGACGCCGCCAAAGGCCGGCTCGAGGAAATCTTCCTGCTCACCATCCGCCCGCCCCGTCCCGAAGGAGAGCGAAGCGCCGGCGAAGGCGGCGGCCCCGGCCGTTGGGAAAGTCAGCTCACCGTCCTCTCGCCCCAACGCGGCAACCGCGGCAACCCTGAGTGGATGGCCGAGCGCGCCCAGGCCCAGATCGCCCTCCTCCCCGCCGCCGAACGTCAGGAAGCCCAGGCCCAATTTGACGAAATGCGCAAATTCTGGGAATCCGTCCGTAATCTCCCCGAGGAGGAACGCCGCGCCAAGATGGAGGAACTCATGAGCCGTCCCGAGATTCAGGAAAAAATGGAAGAACGCATGGCCGCGCGGGACAGCAAACGCACGCCCGAGCAGCGCGAGCAGCGCATGAAACGCTACATTGAGCGCAAGAATCAGATGAAAAGCGCCCCGGCCAAGTCATGAAACCCGACAGCCGATCGGGCTTCACGCTTATCGAACTCCTCGTCGTCATCGCGATCGTCGGCATCATCGCCTCGCTGGCCATGCCCGAGTACAACAAGTTCATCAAACGCGCCCGCAGCGTCACCTGCATGAACAATCTGCGGCAGATCGGCGTCAGCGTTCTCAATTACGTAGGCGACAACGAGAACAAGTATCCCATCATCGAACCGAATCCCGAGAGCGAGGTCTATGATCCGGAAGCCGAGGCGGAGCCGCTTTATGCCGAACTGCAGCCCTACGGACTAACGGAAAATCTTTTGAAATGCCCAGCGGATGTCAGCGGCCCGAACTACTACGCGAAACGTACGCCCAGCACCAGTTACCAATGGCGTCCCATCATTGATGACGAAAACGCCATCGCCCCGAAGATCTACGGCGGCCGCCGCGGAGCCGGTGTGCGCGTGGCCAAGCCCAGCCGGGTGACCATCTGCACCGATTTTGAAGCCGTCCACTTCGGACGCCTCAACCGCCTCTACGGCGACGGCCATGTCGTGGCCAAGCTGGCCGGCGAGTGATCCTCCGGTTTTCGGAATAACGCGTTGCGTTTAGCGCCTGGTCAATTCAAGCGACCGCGTCCGCCAGGGCGGCATCGAGCACTTCCAGCAGGAAGTCCGCATCGGCCTTGGTGATGCACATG
>JBMOHI010000276.1:0-3748 GCA_049317925.1 Terrimicrobiaceae bacterium | reverse complement strand
TGATTCCGCTACTCTGAATTGGCCCACAGTGATGGTCAGAAATGGCCCACCCTGTTAGCGAACCGTGTACTCTGATTTCGGCGAAAAGCCGGAAGGAGGAGCGGTTGAACAGGAGAAGGAAAGTGGAACTATTCGAGCAGATCCGGCGTGAGTACGAGCACGGCGCCGGGACAATCCAAGGCGTGGCGCGGAAGCTGGGCGTGCATCGCCGCATGGTACGCGAAGCGCTGGCCAACGCGATGCCGCGCGAACGAAAAATCCCAGTCCGGGAACGGCCGCGGCTGGACCCGCTGATCCCCTTCATCGATGCGATTCTCACCGTCGATCTCAAGGCGCCTCGCAAACAACGCCACACGGCGCGACGCATTTTCAATCGCATCCGCGCGGAATTGCCGGATGCCCAGGCCG
The DNA here is from genome assembly GCA_049317925.1 of Terrimicrobiaceae bacterium. Taxonomy (GTDB): domain Bacteria; phylum Verrucomicrobiota; class Verrucomicrobiia; order Chthoniobacterales; family Terrimicrobiaceae; genus CAMASH01. The sequence continues at coordinate 3,340 of JBMOHI010000276.1, read as the reverse complement.
CTCAATCGACGGTCCGCCAATACGTGCGCGAACGGAAACTGGCCCTAGGTTTGAGCCGCGCGGAGATCTTCATCCCCCAGTCCTACCCGTGGGGCCGCGAGGCCCAGGTGGATTGGTATGAAGCGACGGTGGAAATCGATGGCGAATCGCAGAAGGCCTATATCTTCTGCATGCGGAGCATGGCCAGCGGCGGCGCATTCCACCGCGCGTTTCCCCATGCCAGCCAGTTGGCGTTTCTGGAAGCGCATGAAGCCGCCTTCCACTATTTCGGCGGCCAGTTCGCACTGCTCCGCTACGACAATCTGAAGAGTGCCGTGCAGAAAATCCTGCGTGGCCATCAGCGCGAAGAGACCGCACGATTCATAGGGTTCCGGTCCCATTGGGGCTTCGAGTCGCAGTTCTGCAATCCCGGCGAAGGACATGAAAAGGGCGGAGTGGAGGAAGAGGGCGGCTACTTCCGGCGTAACTATCTGACACCAGTTCCAAAGGCCAGGACCTGGGACGAACTGAACCAGATGATTGCCGCTGCTTCCAAACAGGACGAGCAGCGGATCATCGAAGGACGCACGCAAACGATTGGCGCGGGAATGATTATCGAAGCCGCGCACCTGCGTCCTTTCATAACAGAAGGATTCGATCTGGCGGTGATCACGTTCCCCACCGTGAACGGACAGGGATGCGTAAAGGTGTCAACGAATCTCTATTCGGTTCCGCTGCGGGAGGGCTTGGAAGTGCAGGCGCGGATGCACGCCAGTTACATCGAGTTCTGGCATGGCGGCAGGTGCGTGGCACGGCATGAACGCTGTTTTGACAGATATCAGAAAGTCCTCGATCTGGAGCATTATCTGGATGCATTGACAGGCAAGCCAGGCGCGCTGGCGGGTTCGACACCGCTGGAGCAGTGGCGGGCACAAGGCCGTTGGCCGGCGAGTTTTGACCGGTTTTGGGATGGGCTGCAGCGGCGGCAAGGCAAGCAGGACGGCAACCGCGCGATGATTGACGCGCTGCGGTTGGGGCGGGCGTTTGGATATGCGGAACTGACGGTGGCGATCGAAAAGGCCCTGGAATATGGGTGTTTTAACGTGGATGCGGTGCGGTTGCTGTTGCCCGCGGAGGTGGGGCGGAGAAGGCCGGAGGCGGTGGACGTGGGCGTGTTGCGGCGCTATGACCGGCCGCAGCCGACGATGGTGAATTACGATCAGTTACTGCCGTCGCGGGTGGCTGGTGAGGTGATTCAATGAGCGCGACATTGGAGTTTTCGGCCATTCGGCAGTACGCCAAACTGTTGAAACTGCCCACGCTGGGCGGGCAGTTTGAACGTCTTGCCGAACAGGCGGCCAAGCAAGCGCAGACGCATACGCGGTATCTGGAAGCGCTATTGGAAGCGGAGGTGGAAGAGCGGGAACGCAATGCGATTGCGCGCCGGATCCAGGAAGCTCGTTTCCAGAAAGTGAAGACACTGGAGGACTTCGACTTCTCGGAGGCGCCGCATGTGTCGGCGCCGCGGATCCGTAGTCTGGCTGAGGGCGGGTACCTGGCGCGGTGTGAACCCATCATCTTTCTGGGCGAAGCGGGGACAGGAAAGACGCATCTGGCGACCGGGTTGGGTGTGGCCGCATGCCGGCAGCGGTTGCGGGTACGATTCACAACGGCGGCTGAGTTAGTCAATGAATTGACGGAGGCGAAGAACAAAAGTGAATTGAACCGGGTGACCGCGCGGTGGATGCGCTACGAACTGATTGTTATCGACGAGATGGCCTATGTGGCCATGCCGGAGGCCGCGGCCGAGTATCTGTTTCAGATCATCTCGGGCCGGGCTGAGCGGGCGTCGGTGATTGTGACGACGAACCTTCCGTTTTCGGAATGGACGACGATGTTTCCCAATGCCCGGTTGTGCAAGGCGATGCTGGACCGGTTGACGGACCAGGCTCACATCATTGAAACCGGCAATGAGTCGCATCGGTTTCGACGGACGTTGGTGAGCCGGAAAGGAGGCAAGCGATGATGTGGTTTCGTGCTCGTTTGCGATGGGCGGTGATGGCCGATGAGGGAGAGCGATTGCGGCATTGGGAGGAGTCCGATTGCTTCTTTCGCAGTGTGGATTGGGACACGGCGTTTGCCCGGGCGCTGTCGATTGGGCGTGACCGGGAAAGAGCCCACGAGGAGGATACGCAGTATGTCGAGACCCGGCTGGCGGCGGTTGTGACGTTGGACTGTCTGGGTGAAAATCCGAACGTGCTGGAGGGCCGGTCCGTTACGATACCGCCGTCGGCGCCGGTCCAGTTTGACCACGCTTTTCGTCCCGAGGAGGCCATTCCGCCGCCCTCATTTTGACGATTCCATCACCGTGGGGCCGGCCTCCGCCCAGCCCTAAACGCGTCGCCCTCCGGGCGCCGCAGGGCTTGGCTCCAGCCGGCCCCACGGTGAACTATTGACCCCCAGGGTGGGCCAAATCAAAGCATCAAAGTGGGCCAATTGGAGTTGACAGAAGCATCCCTGGCTTGCCAGAGACCAACCAGCAATAACAGACTCAATCTAAAGCCAACAGGCATCCTCTGCGCAACCTGAGTTGCGCTACCGAAGGCATACACGGGGCGCTTCGCTAGAGCTTGATACGATCAATGGTTGAACTATGACGCCAAAAGACTTTGCTGATATCGCTTCTGCCATCGCATGGCCATTGACAGCCCTAGTTGTCTTCGCAGCGATGTTTAAGCCGCTGCGCGCTCTGTTAGATCGACTTGCGGCAACCCTTACGATCAAGACAGTCAAAATCAATGCGTTCGGTTCGGAGGTGGAACTCACTCCCGAACAGGCAAAACGCGCCCTGGACGAACTCCTCCAAGACATAGCTGATTCGACCAATGAGCTGACTGTCGATGAGATGTCATTATTCGAGCGCATTTTCCAGGCACACGGCAGAACGACTGTAGGCGAATTGTTCCCGAGTTTCACACGTGATTCAACTGAACACCAGAGGCTTCGGAAGCTACGGGACCGAAAGCTAATTAGACCCTTCGAGGGAGGCAACTGGCAAGTGAACAAGCATCCAGTACCCTCACGGTTCGGTGAACTCGTTCACGAATTGAAGAACACACCCAAGGCTTCGACCGCGTAGGTATCCGGACCAACTAGTCTAAGGCCAGATGGAGGCTGCCTGCGAACCCCTTCGCCCTCCCATCATTTTCGCGGAACCGAAAACTTCACAGGCCTCTACGCTTTGCCGCGAACCATAGTTGGACAGCCTTTTGGATTTCACCCGTGGCCTGAGTCCATAACACCGACTTGGATGCATTCTCGCTAAGTAACCTTCGGAAGATCACGAGCGGGTTCCGCTCGA
>JBMOHI010000275.1:0-3752 GCA_049317925.1 Terrimicrobiaceae bacterium | reverse complement strand
CGGGTTTCCCGTCGAGCCAGGCGTCTTGGACGCTTTCGAAGAGTTTTTGCAGGGACGCCTTGGTGGACAAACGGTATTCCACGGTGCGCGCATGGGTCGTGGTGGGATAGTTTTTTACGACTTTCGACCACACATCGTCGGCCCCACCCCGCGAGACAGCTTCCTGGGCTTTGTCCTTGATGAGTTCGATGGCGCTTTGCCCGATGCCATTGGGAGTCTGGGGCGTATTGGGTTCGATGAAATAAAACCTCACTAATTCGTTGCCGGTCGTGTCGATATTCACCTCGGACACCCGGGCGGCACCATCCACGATGTAGGAATGGATGCTGACGGCGGTGATGGCGGAAAGACGGACGATATACTTTCCGCCGGGCAGGTCGGCCTGCCAGATCCCGCGTTTGATCTGACCCGGTGTGGGCGAGGCCTCCTGGGCCATCACAACGGGAAGTGACGCCCCAAGGAAGAGAATGAGCAGGAGACTTTTCATGGGAGTTCCATCGGGTCGAATTGAATTTCGTTCTGGCTTACGGAAACTAGCTTCCAGTCCCAAGGCTTCCAGCTTTTGCGCCGCCACGCAAACCGGAAGTCATCCTCCAACGCATTCACGTGCTGGAGGATGGCCTCGCCCACGGCATTGGCCCGCCCGGAGAACCGCAGCCGGGCGGCGATGGTGGCTTCCCGGCCCTGCCGGCTCCCGGACAGGTTTTCCGTGACAATGCGAAGAAACAAAAACTGTCCCAGGGCCTCCGAGGCCGCACTGACAGCCTGGGTGCGGTCCATGTTCCACTGGTCGCGATAGTCCGGGTCCATGATTTCACGCAGGGATTTGAAGTCGCGGTTCTCCGCCGCAGAAATCAACCGGGCGAAGGATTTGTCCAATTGGCGATCCGGGGAAAACTCAAAGACCAGCCAGGCAACCAGGACCACCAACGCACCGGCCAGGACGCGCAGAAGCAGGGAGCGATCAAGCACCATGACCGGTTCTCAAAAAAACAGCGCTGGTCCTGCCGGTGCTTTTCGTTTCATACAAGCACCATGCCGCGCTACCGCCCGAATGTCGCATTCATTTTGCAAAATGCCTCCGGGGAGATTCTCGTCTGCGAGCGCAGCGACTGGCCGGGCTGCTGGCAGTTTCCCCAGGGCGGGGTGAAGAAGAACGAAACGCTCCTCGAAGCACTCCACCGCGAAGTTGAGGAGGAACTCGGACTCCGGCCCCCGGACTACCGCCTCCTCTCCAGCAATGGGCCCTATCGGTATCTGTTTACGGACGGCAAAAAGAAGGCGGACTACGACGGCCAGGAACAGCAGTATTTCCTGGCGGAAGCGGTCAATCCCGATGTTGTCATTCGTTTCGACGGTGCGCACGAATTCCGCGCCGCCCGCTGGCTTCCGCCCGCGGAGTTCAATCTGGCCAGCATCCCGCTGATGAAACGCGCGGTCTATGCCGCGGTCTTCCGGGATTTTTTCGGCTTGGAACCAAAGGCCGCCGCCGCCCCTTAAATTCAGTTGACTTGCCGCGCGGATGGGGGATTCTCCGGCCCCATTATGTTCACTCTTTCGGCTTTCATGGTTTTATCAACCGCCCTCATCGGGGGGATCTGGTGGGCCTGCCGGAACGACTCAGGCGCCTCCTGACTACTCCGGTCGTTACATGACAATTTCCTGGCTAAGATTCACATGGGATCTTGAAAAAATCCCGACCGCGGAACCCGAAGTTCCCGCGCCCTACGTCCTTCGTCTGGCGGAAAGTTCCGAGGCGGACGACGTCCAAAAGACCGTCGCGAGTGCCTTCAGCATGGACACCGGTTGGGGCGACATTCAGAAATTCCTCATCGAGTGGATGGGGAAAAATGTCGGGCTCGCTTTCGAGAAAGACAGCAAGAGCCGGTGCCTGGTGCTGCGGCATGGCACCCGGATCATCGGCGCCTCGGTCTTGTCGACCGACGCCGAGGCGGAGAACCACCTCACCACCGGACCCTGCATTTTGCACGAGTACGGGAGCCGCGGTTTGGGCAGCCTGCTCTTGAAAGCTTCGCTCTTCACTCTGCGCGAGGCCGGACTCAAACGCGCCCACGGCATCACGCGGGAAAAAACCGCCGCCGCCCGTTTCATATATCCGAAATCCGGCGGCACTTCCGAGCCCTGGACGCTGGAACTCGAAGTGCCTTCAAAACAAGCGGCCTAAATCCACCCGGCCCGCGCTTTGCCCTTTGCAAAAATGCGCTTCTTTGGCAGGAATTGAGGATTCGATGAACGGGCTGTTGAAGGATTACGAGGTCGGGGACTTTTTTGACGAGATGTTCTCCGCACCTGGCGAGGTGCGTCCGCACTACGAAATGCTGGCCCAGCGTCTGGGAGAAATGCAAGACGGGGAACTCGCCCGCAAGTGCGTCCTGGCGGAAAAATCCTACCTCAACCAAGGCATCACGTTCACCGTTTACAGTGGCGATGAGGGCACCGAACGGATTTTTCCCTTCGATCTCATTCCGCGGATCATCCCGGCCAGGGAATGGGAACACGTCGAACGCGGCCTCGTCCAACGCCTGACCGCGCTCAATCTTTTCCTACACGACATTTATCACGAGCAGCGAATCCTGAAGGAGAAGATCATCCCCGAGGAGATCGTCCTGAGCGCAAAACATTTTCGGCCCGAACTGATCGGTTTTGATGTTCCGAAAAACATCTACATCCACATCTGCGGCACCGATCTCATCCGCGACCGCAAGGGCGTCTACACCGTGCTGGAGGACAATGGACGCTGTCCCTCCGGCGTTTCCTATGTGCTGGAAAACCGCCAGGCGATGAAGCGGGTCTTTCCCAAACTCTTCCACAAATATCCCGTCCGTCCGGTGGACCGCTACGCCCAGGACCTCCTCGCCGCCTTGCGCTACGTGGCGCCGCACGACAACCCCGATCCCACCGTGGTCGTGCTGTCGCCCGGCATCTACAATTCCGCCTACTTCGAGCACTCGTTCCTGGCCCGCTCCATGGGCATCGAGATCGTCACCGGCAACGATCTCCTGGTCAAAGACGCCCGCGTCTTCATGAAGACAACCAGGGGCCTCAAGCAGGTGGATGTCATTTACCGGCGCATTGACGACGACTTCATTGATCCGACGGTTTTCCGCAAGGATTCCGTTCTCGGCGTGCCCGGCATCATCGAGGCCTACCGCAAAGGCAACGTCAACCTCGCCAACGCCGTTGGCACCGGAGTGGCCGATGACAAGGTCACGTATTACTACGTGCCCAGCATGATCAAATTCTACCTCGGCGAGGACCCCATCCTGCCCAATGTCGAGACCTTCCTCACCTCCAACGACTCCGAGCGCAAATACGTGCTGGAGAATCTGGAAAACCTCGTGGTCAAAGCCGCCAACGAAAGCGGCGGTTACGGCATGCTGATCGGCCCGCACGCCACCAAGGAGCAGATCGAAAAATTCCGCGCCGCCATCATCGAGGACCCCCGCGGTTACGTGGCCCAACCCGTCATTAACCTCTCCCGCTCCCCGTCCTTCTGCGACGGCCGCGCCGAGGGCCGCCATATTGATCTGCGCCCCTACATTCTCAGTGGCGAAAAAACCAGCATCATCCCGGGCGGACTCACCCGCGTAGCCCTGCGCAAGGGGTCGCTCGTGGTCAACTCCAGCCAGGGCGGCGGCAGCAAGGACACCTGGGTGCTGGATGATGAGGAGCCGGACCAAAGCCAATCCCAAAGCCAATCCCAAAGCCAGTCTTCCTGACATGCTCTCCCG
>JBMOHI010000274.1:0-3754 GCA_049317925.1 Terrimicrobiaceae bacterium | reverse complement strand
CCGGTCTCGCGATTGAGCGCCGCAACGCCGGCCTGAAAATTAAAGCCGGTCAGCAACAGAAAAAAAAACAGCACCACGTAGGCCAGCGGCTGATGGAGGTAATGGCTGACCTCACGATGAAGCAGGGTGAAAAAGCGGCGCATCAGTTGGTCATTGGTCAGTAGTCACTCGTCATTACTCTTCCGCGTGGGTGACTTCCACAAAGACTTGCTCGAGTGTGGCGCCTTTGCGGGCGAGTTCCCGCAGTGGCCATTTTTCCGCCACGGCGAGGGCGTGCAGGCTTTCGCGGGGATCGCCTTCGATTTTCATGGTGAACCGGGTCCATTCGCCCAGGCGCTGGTGGGTGCAATTCTTGACACCGGAAACCGCCTTGAGCTTGGCGGCGGTGGCGGCGGGGTCGGTGACGCGGATTTCGAGGGTGGCCTCGCCGCCGGCGCTGAGCCGGGAGCGGAGATTTTCCGGGGTATCGAGGGCTTCGATGCGGCCCTTGTTGATGATGATCACGCGCGAACAGGTCATCTCCACCTCGGACAAAATATGAGTGGAGAGGAGGATGGTGTGATGACTGCGGAGATTTTTGATCAGTTCCCGCACCTGGCGGATCTGGTTCGGATCGAGGCCGATGGTGGGCTCGTCGAGAATGAGAAGCTCCGGTTCGTGGATCATGGCATCAGCCAATCCCACCCGCTGACGGAAGCCCTTCGAAAGTGCGCCGATCATTTTCCGCTCCACCTCGCCGAGACCGCACAGATCGTACACATCGGAGAGGCGTTCGTTGATGCGCCGGCCGGGAACTCCCTTGAGGGCGGCCCGGAAACGCAGGTATTCGCTTACCCGCATGTCCAGCGGCAGCGGCACATTCTCCGGCATGTAGCCGATGTGTTCGCGGGCCCGCAGGGAATCGTTAAAAACATCGCAGCCAGCCACTTCCGCCCGTCCTGATGTCGGTGGAAGATAACAGGCCAGCATGCGCATGGTGGTGCTTTTGCCGGCTCCGTTCGGTCCGAGAAAACCCATGATCTCGCCCTTGCCCACCTCGAAGGCAATGCCATCCACGGCGGTGACACTGCCATAGCGTTTGGTGAGGTTTTCGACCTTGATCATCAGAGCAATCTGCTTGAATATCCCTGCTCGACGTCCTTCGCAAGTCCGCGTTCGCCGCCCTCACGGCCGATGCCCGCTTGCGGTCATTGGGTTCTTCCACCAAATTGGAAGGCTTTCCCGATGGAATTGGCTGACCGCAGTCCTGTTCGGGGTGCCCATAATCACGATCACGATATTTCATGAACAGCACTTTTTCCGCCCGCTCAAGCGAGGCGTTGATTGAAGAAAACTACGGAAAATGGGTGTCCAACCCGCGCTCGGTCGATCCCGACTGGGCGGCATTTTTCGAGGGATTCGAATTGGGCAATGCCAGGAGCGATGCCAAGGGCGGCACCAACGGCAGTGCGCCCGCACCCAAGGCCGGCAAGGAAGTCGATCTGCAAACCCGCGTCGAAGCCCTGGTCTATGCCTACCGCGACATGGGGCATTCCATCGCGGATCTCGACCCGCTCGACATTCTCAAGCGCACCAACCCGTTGCTCTCGCTGGCGGAACTGGGCTTTGAGGAGAAGGACCTCGACCTGACGGTTTCGTCCCGCGTTTTCCGCGACGGCAAAAAAATGCCGCTCCGCGACATGATCAAGGATCTGCAAGGCATTTACTGCGGCACGGTCGGCGCCGAGTTCATGCACATCCAGCACCCCCACATCCGCAACTGGGTGTTGGAAAAACTGGAACACCGCGACGAAGGCCTCCGCCGCGACGCCGCGCTGCATCGGGAGATCCTGCGCAAATTGTACGAGGCCGAGACGTTCGAGAATTTCCTGCACACCAAATACGGCGGCAAACGCTTTTCCCTCGAGGGCGGCGAATCCCTCATCATCGGCCTTGAGGCCATCGTGCAGGACTGCGAGCAACGCGGGGTCAAGGAACTCGTCATGGGCATGTCCCATCGCGGACGCCTCAACGTTCTGGCCAACATCCTCAACAAACCCCTCGACGTCATCTTCAACGAATTCCAAGGCAACTTCGCCGCTGGTTCCGTCGGCGGAAACGGCGACGTCAAATACCACCTCGGATTCCAAAACACCCGCAAGACCGCCACCGGCTACGAGGTGGACATCCGGCTGGCCGCCAACCCGAGCCATCTCGAGGCGGTCGATCCCGTCGTGCAGGGCAAGGCCCGCGCGCGGCAGCGGGTTTTGAAGGACGGCGTGCTGCGGAACAAGGTTGTCCCCATTCTGATGCACGGCGACGCCGCCTTCATTGGCCAGGGCGTGGTGCAGGAAGTCTTCAACATGTCGCAATTGCCCGGTTACCGCACCGGCGGCACCATTCACATCGTGGTCAACAACCAGATCGGTTTCACCACCCTGCCGGCCGACGCGCGCTCGACCGAGTATTGCACCGACATCGCCAAGATGATCGAGGCTCCGATTTTTCACGTCAATGGCGAGGACCCCGTCGCCGTCATTGAGATCGCCAGGATCGCGCTGGAATACCGTCAGGAATTCGGCCGCGATGTCGTGATCGACATTTATTGCTACCGCCGCCACGGCCACAACGAGGGCGACGAACCCAGCTTCACCCAGCCGAATCTTTACAACAACATCAAGACCCACCCGCTCCCCAGCGACGTCTTCCTGTCCCAGATCGCCCCTTATGGCACGGTTTCCGCCGGGGAGGCCGCCGACCTCAAAGCCGAATCGCTCAAGGAACTGGATGAAGCCCTGCAACAAGTGAAATCGGCCGAGGCCGCAAAAAACGGCAAATCGGAATTCATCGGCTCGACCGCCATCTTCCAGCCGCCCTATTCGCACGAACCGGTGGTCACCTCCATCAGCAGCGAAATGCTCGACCAGATCGTCAAGGGCCTCACCACCGTGCCCGAAGGCTTCCGCGTTCTGCCCAAGGTCAAACGCATCCTGCTCGACCGCCGCCTCCAAGTTTGGAAAGGCGGGGGCCCGTATAACTGGTCCTTTGCCGAAGCCCTCGCCTTCGGTTCCATCCTTCTCGAAGGAACCCCGGTGCGCCTCTCCGGCCAGGACAGCCGGCGCGGCACCTTCAGCCAGCGGCACAGCGTCCTCTACGACGAGGTTAATCGCGAGCGCTACATCCCCCTGTTGAATCTCGGACCCGACCAGGCCCGGTTTTGCGTTTATAACAGCCCGCTCTCCGAATACGCCGTGCTCGGATTCGACTACGGCTACTCGATGGATTTCCCGTCCATGCTCTGTCTCTGGGAGGCGCAGTTCGGCGACTTTGCCAACGGCGCGCAGATCATCATTGATCAATTCATCGCCTCGTCGGAATCGAAATGGCAGCGCCCAAGCTCCATCGTTCTTCTACTCCCCCACGGCTACGAAGGTCAGGGGCCGGAACACTCCAGTGCGCGCCTCGAACGTTTTCTCCAGCTCTGCGCCGAGGAAAACATGCAGGTCTGCAACCTCACCACTCCCGCGCAATATTTCCACGCCCTGCGCCGCCAGGTCCATCGCGGCTACCGCAAGCCGCTCATCATCATGACGCCGAAAAGCCTCCTCACTCACGAGCAGGCGGTTTCGCGCACGGAGGATTTTACCTCCTCCCGCTTTTACGAGGTGCTGGGCGACACCGAAGCCCGGGCGGAAAACGTCGAACGCGTCGTCTTCTGCTCCGGCAAGGTTTACTACGACCTCGTCAAATACCGCGCGGAGAACAAACTGACCGA
>JBMOHI010000273.1:0-3776 GCA_049317925.1 Terrimicrobiaceae bacterium | reverse complement strand
ACCCGAGCGCTCCGAGCCCCTGGCCAAGGACAAATATCACCGGCAGAGGAACCAGCCGCGCGATGACGGTGCAGCCCAGATAGAGCCCGTAGCCGCCGAGATGCAGATACTTCAGCGCATCCTTCATGAATCAGGCCGGCCGCTGCGCGGGCAGGGCCCCGGCCAGAATCTTCGCCAGCATGACAATGCTCGGTCCGCCGCGGATTCTTTCGACCGGGAACCGCACCGCCAGGCCTTCTTCGATTCGGTTGATCAGCTCGATGCTCATCAAGGAATCGAGTCCGAAATCGCTGAGCGGCTGGGTGACGGAAAGAGTGGAAGCGGGAAGGCGCAGAACGCGGGCGGCCGTTTCTTGAATATAAGTTTCCAGGAGTTTCTGGCGTTCGGATCCGCTGGCTCTCAGGATGGCGGCCACTCCGCCTGAGAGGGCTTCCCCTGATTCTTCCGGGACCTCCAACGAAACAAGCTCGCTGTAGCGCGGGGATTTCTTGAGCCGGGGATTGGCCTCAGCCCAAGGCCCCCAATCCATCCGCATGACCGCCACCCGCGGGACGTCGGATCGCAACACGCGTCCCAGAAGTTCGAGCGCCTCGTGCGGTGCGAGTTCGGGAATGCCATGGCGGTTCAAATATTCGCTCACATGGGCATTGCGCGAGACATAGCCGACTCCGCCCAGATGGCCCCAGTTCACCGTTTGGGCCGGCAGCCCGAGAGTGCGGCGATGGTAGGTCAGGGCGTCGAGAAACGCGTTGGCGGCGGCATAGTTTCCCTGACCGGGATTCCCGACCAGCGAAGCGATGGAGGAAAACATGACAAAGAAGTCCAGAGGCAACCCGCGGGTGCGGAGGTGCAGGTTCCACGCGCCATCGGCCTTTGGCGCCATGGCCGTGTGGAATCGCTCCGGGTTCAATTGCTGGAGAACGCCGTCGTCGATTTTCATCGCGCCGTGGATCACGCCCGCCAGCGGAGGAAGGGTTGTGCTGATCTCCGCGAACAGCCCGTCCAGCGCGGCCGCATCGGACACATCCACCGCCCGGGCCAGAATGTTCACCCCCGGCGCTGCTGCCTGCTCGAAATGTTTCCGCGCAGAGGCAGCCGAGGTCTCGCGTGATCCGACCAGGACCAGGTTGCGGGCTCCCTGTTCGATCATCCAGTCGGCCACGGCCAGCCCAAAACCTCCGACGCCCCCGGTGATCAAATACGAGGCATCGCCGTGGAAACGGATCGTCTCATCCGGGGCGGGTTGCACCGGGATGGCGGCGGCGTCCGCAAGGGAGAAGACAATTTTTCCGGTGTGCTTGCCCGAGGCCATTTCCCGGAAGGCGTCAGCGGCCTGCACAATGGGATAAACTTTTTTCGGCAGGGGACGGAGTTCGTGCGCTGCAAATTGCCGCATCAAATCCGCGAGCATTTGCCCGATGAAGGCCGGACGGTCCTGCAGCAACCGGCTCAGGTCGATGGCGAAAAAGGAAAGGTTGCGGCTGAACGGCCGCAGTCCAAGCCGGCTGTTCTGATAAATATCCCGCTTGCCGATTTCCAGGAAACGCCCGTAGGGCGCGAGCACGCCCACGCTTTTGGTCAGGGCCTCGCCCGCGAGTGAATTGAGGACGACATCCACGCCGCGACCGCCGGTGATTTCCATCACCTCGTCGGCAAAATCCAGCGAACGGGAATCCATCACATGGGCCGCGCCCAGGCTCCGCACCAAGGCCCGCTTCTCGTCGCTCCCCGCCGTGGCAAAAATTTCCGCTCCCGCCAGCCGGGCAATTTGCAACGCAGCCAGGCCGACGCCACCCGCCGCGGCGTGAATCAAGACGCGTTCGCCCGGCTCAATCCGGGCCAGGTGATGCAAGGCATAGTGCGCTGTGAGAAATGTCACCGGAATCGTCGCGGCTTCCGCGGCGGAAAGATGGCCGGGTTTCTTCACCACGAAAGCGGAGGGGACACTGACGTATTGGGCAAACGAACCCGGCGAAATCGCGAGGACCTCATCGCCCTCGCTCACATGTCCGACGCCGCTGCCCACCGCAACGACACGGCCGGAACATTCATCGCCCAGCAGGTGATCCGCCGTTTCCTCGATGGGATAAATGCCGAGCACCTTCATCACATCACGGAAATTCAAACCCGCCGCTTCCACTTCGATCTCGACCTCGCCGGCTTGGGGCGGCCGCCGGGACAGGACGCGGAACTCCGTCTGATCAAGGGCGCCCGGCTTCACGATTTCCAGACGGAACGGTGTGGCATCACCAGAGATCGTTCTCGGCTTGGGTACACCGCGCACCAGCCGGGGCACCAGCCGCCGCGCACCCCGCAGCGCAACTTCCTCCTCCCCGCCGTGAAGCAGTTCCGCGACCAGACCGGCGGTTTCCGCGTCGGACTCTACCGCTCCAAGATCGATGACTCGGCAGTTCATTTCCTGATGTTCGTTCATCACCACGCGGGCCAGTCCGAGCAGAGCACCCTGCGCCGGAGAAATCGTGTCCTCCACCGGCTGGGCCGCACGCGTAACCACGGTCAAACGCGCCGCACCGCCACGGACGGCAAGCTTTTGCACGAGGGCCAGCAATTCCGCGCAGAGAAGGCTGGCCGAAGCAGCATCGTCGGACGATGACGCGAAATAGACCACGTGATCGATGTTTCCGGTCAACTGATCGTCGATCCCGGAAGCATCCGCCACAAAAGCGAAGGAATTCAATCGTGCGGCCACGGCCTGCGAAAGAGCCGATTCTCCTCCGACCAACAACCATGAGCCGGACGCGACGGCGGGAGGTGCCGCTTCGGGATCGCTCTCGCGCCACGCGACTTCGTAAAAACATTCGTCCAGCTCGTTGGCTTTCTCCGCCGGTTGATCGAGGGCGGAGCAGCGGAATCCCTTGATCTCCGCCAGCACCACGCCGTTTCCATCCAGGAGCTGAATATCCGCCGTGATGGTGCGGCCCTTGGTCTCGACCAGGCGGACATGGCTCCAGATGTTTCCCGCTGGTCGCGCCAGAAGGCGCATCCGTCCGAGGTGGGCCGGCAGGAACAACCCTCGGCCACCTTCAGCGGGTGGAAGAGCCGAGAGCAGGACCTGGAAACACGAGTCGAGGAGGGCGGGGTGAACACAATAGCCGCCGGTTTTTAATGAGGGCGGCGGGGAGATCTCGCCCAGCGCCTCGCCGTCGCGGCGCCAGATGCGCGCGATGCCGCGGAAGGATTCGCCGAAATGAAAACCGTTCTTTTCGAACGCCTCATAACTCGTCGCGCCTGATCGTTCCTCGGTGCAGCGGGATTGGATTTCGCGCAAAGAAACCGCCTCCAGCCTGGCCGCGGAACCTGCGCGGATTTTGCCCGTGCAATGTGTGGTCCAGGCGCGGGACGCGCCGGCTTGGGCGTTGATCTGAAAGGCGCCGTCGGTCCGGTTCGCACGGAATTCCAGCCGGGCGGTTTGGTCCGGGTCGGGCAGAAAAAGGGCGCGCAAAAAATCGATATCCTCGAAGACGGGAGGAACGTCGGGAAAGAGTTCATGCCCGGCTGCGAGGGCCATTTCGACATAAGCGGCGGCGGGAAAGACCCCGCGCCCGTTCAGTCGATGGTCGGCCAGATAGGGCAGCAGTTTCATCGTGAGGGGCGACTCCCAGACCGGTTCGGCGGTGTTTAACGTCCGACCCAGCAGAGGATGGCTGGCCGGGCCAAGCCGCGTAGCCACGGACTCCGCCGCCTCGTGCCAGTGGCGTTCGTGTTTCCACGGATGAAGGGGCAGGGCCACATGACGGCCCCGTCCACGCCGGCGA
>JBMOHI010000272.1:0-3781 GCA_049317925.1 Terrimicrobiaceae bacterium | reverse complement strand
CTTCCGGCGAGACGACTTCGTGCAAAGCCCAGTGCAGAAGGTGCGTGACGGTGTGATGGCGCTGAATGGCTTCGCGGCGGGGTAACTCGACGGTCAGGGTCACGGGGGAACCAATTTCAGGGGCTTCGTCGGAAGCCAGGAGATGAAGCCAGGTTTGACCAACCTTTTGAGTGTTTGCGATCCGCCAGGTTTGGCCGGAGGTGCTCAATTCTCCCGTATCACCAACCTGCCCGCCCATTTCCGCGTAACACACACTGGTGTCGAGCACGACGGCGGTTTTGTCTTTGAGACTCAGCACCTCGAGAACTTTCGCGGAAGTCAAACACGAGTCGTAGCCCACAAAGTCCGTGGGCTCCTTGGTTTCGACTTCGGAGAGCTCAATGATGGTCTTCTTCTGCGCGGCGCGTGCGCGTGCGCGTTGGTCATCCATCAGTCGTTCGAAGCCGGCTGTATCGACGGTCAGGCCGCGTTCGCGGGCCATGAGTTCGGTCAGATCGAGAGGAAACCCCTGTTCGTCATAGAGCCGGAAGGCAAATTCGCCGGAGATCTCCCGGTTTTCCCGCGTCTCGTGAATGAAAAGTTCGATCCCCTTATCCAGCGTCCGGTTGAAGGCTTCTTCCTCGCGCTTGAGCGTCTCCTCGACTTGCTTCTGTCTGGCGCGGATCTCGGGGAAAACATCACCCATCTCCCGCGCGAGAACCGGCACCAGTTTATAAAAGAACGGTTCGTGAAAACCGAGCGTGCGGCCGTAGCGGACGGCCCGGCGAAGAATGCGGCGCAGGACGTAATTGCGATCGTTGTTACCGGGCTGGATGCCATCGGCAATGGCGAAACTCAGCGTGCGAATGTGATCGGCGATGACCCGGAAGGCGACATCAACCAACTCCTGCTCGTTATCCCCTGTGCTTCCGGCCTTCGGCAGGGTGTTGCCATATTTTTTCCCGCTGAGTTTTTCGATCTCGTCGAAGATCGGACGGAAAATATCCGTCTCGTAATTAGAGATTTTCGCGTTGGCGAAATCGGTGAAGTTCTTCGTGCCCTGGATGATCGAGGTCACGCGCTCGAAGCCCATGCCGGTGTCCACATGCTGGGCCGGGAGCGGCGAAAAGGTGCCGTCGGGATTGGCGTTGAACTGGATGAAAACCAGATTCCAGATCTCAATACAGCGGGCATCCCCGCTGTTGACGAGCGAGCCCTTGGTGTCGCCATTCGGGGTGAGATCAACATGCAATTCGGAACACGGACCGCAGGGGCCGGTGTCGCCCATCATCCAGAAGTTGTCCTTCTTGTTGCCATTGACGATGTGAATGGCGGGGTCGAGCCCCTTGCTGCGGAACTTCGCCGCCCAAAAGTCGTGAGCCTCCTGATCGAACTCGCTCGGGTCGCCGGGGCCGGGTTGGTACACGGTGGCGTAAAGGCGCTCGGCGGGAAACTTCCAGCGTTCGATGATCAGTTCCCAGGCCCAGTCGATGGCCTCCTTTTTGAAATAATCCCCGAAGCTCCAGTTGCCCAGCATCTCGAAAAAGGTGTGGTGGTAGGTGTCGAGACCGACATCATCGAGGTCGTTGTGTTTGCCGCCCGCGCGGATGCATTTCTGGGTGTCGGCGGCGCGGGTGTCGAGGCCGGGGGTGGCTCCGGCCCATTTGGAAACGTCGGCCTTCCGTTCGCCGAGAAAGATGGGGACGAACTGGTTCATGCCCGCGTTGGTGAAAAGCAGGTTCGGACTGTCCGGCATCAGGCTCGAGGAGGGCACGATGGTGTGCTTCTTCTCGCGGAAGAAATCGAGGAAGCTCTGGCGGATGGCGGCGCTGGTCATGGAAAACCTGTCAGACTGCCGAGCCCGGCCCGTGAGTCAAGCCGGACTACCGCGGGGAAAGCCACGCGGCCGGGTCGAGGGGCACGGCCTCGAGAATTTTTTCCGGCACGACCGCGATCTCAGGAGATTCGTTCAGGCGGGCGCAGATCCGGCCTTCCTTCGATTTTCCGAAACTCACCCCGGCGATCACTTGTTCGCCAGCTGTGGTTTCCGGGGTGTTTTCGGAAAGAACGGAAAGAAACTCCACCGAGCAGCGCGGCGGATCGAGTCCGTAGTCGGACAGTCGGACCCCGGTGGCGGGTGTGTAGGAGGAGACTTCCGCGGTGGCCAGGGCACTCCACAAGGCCACGACCGCCGCTTCGCTGGCGGGACGGCGGGAACCATCCTGCTGCAGCTCCCAGCCCGCCGGACTGCGCCGGAGGGCGAACTCCTGTCCCGGCGCGCGGATGCGGATTAGATCCACGATGTCGAAATTGAGGGAAAGCAGCCGGCGGTCGCGCAGGTCGTCGGGTTTCAACTTCAGGAGTTCCGTCGTTTCCGCTGGCAGACGATAGACGGAATCGCGGGCGGTGAACTGGGCCAGAAGGTTGCCGGACTCCGCGCGGCCCAGTCGGAGGGTTTGGTGGCGTTCCTTGCCCTCCGCGAAAAACGTGATCTCGTTTTGTCCTTCGGTCAGACCATGGATTCCGAGGTCGCCGGAATCGTCGGCCACGAAGTCGATGATGCGCAAGCCAAGGAGACGGTTGAGGTATTCGTCCACTTTTTTCCCATCGGCGCGGGCGTGGAGCGGCTTGGCGATCTGCCAGCCGGTGGCGTCGCGCACCACCTCGAGTTCCCCGTCCTCGCGGCGGATGATGAAGCGGTCAATCTGATCGGGGGAAAGGTCGGTCAGGCGGCGGTCGCGGAATTCCGTCTCGTCGCGGAAGGCCGCGCGGAGAATGTCGTCGCTGACCAGGTACACATCGCGCGATTCGCTGCTGCGCACATAGAGCCGGTCTTCATTGGCGCCGTCCTTGCCCAGGAAAAGGGTCGGATCGCCGCTGCCCTCGAACGCGATTTTGCGTTTGGGTTTGCGCAGCCCGTAATCGTTCCAATCGTCGTCCTCCTTGAACTCCCGTCCGGCGATGCGGTCGAAAAAACGCAGCCCGGCCGCGGTGGCGAGAATCTGCCCGGCGAGGGCGGAGTCGGCCCGGTCCTTGAACTGACCCTCCACCTGCCAGCCATTGCCGCGGCGTTTGATCACGAGGTCCTTGTCCCCGGAGGTGACGCGGATCACCCGCACTTGCGAGGGATCAAGCTCAAGGACCTGTCCGCTGCGGATGGCGGCGTTGTTCTCGCGGGTGTTCTTGGTCAGGGGTTCGTAAATCGCCAGAAAAATGATGGCCGCCAGCGCCAACACGCCCAGAAGGATGGTCGCAATCCGGCTCATGCGCGCCGCCGCCACCACGCGATCACGCCGAAGAGGGCAGTCACGCCGGGAATCATGATCAAATTGTAAAAGGCCAGCGAACTGATCTGGGCCTCGGAGAGATTGAGGGAAAAATGCTGCACGGTCTTGGGCATCACGCCGGTGAGCTGGCCGCGATCAAGCAACCAGTTCATCGAGCTGAGTAGAAAATCCAAGCCCTGCTGGGTCAGGACGGCATCGAGGGCGAACTCGCAGTTACCGACCGCAATCAGCTTGGCCGAGTCCATCTCCACGCGGTCATCCCGCACCCCGCCCCGGGCCGCGGCCACGGCGACATAGAGCGGTTGGCCGGCGTCCTTGCCCTCGTCGTAGCGCACGCCTTTTTTCTCGTCGGTGACATACTCGGATTCGCCCCAGAAATCCTCCAGTGGCTGAATGAGCGGCCAGTATTGAACGCCGCCGGCCTGCGGAGCCTGGCGGGGGAACTCGAGCGATTGGGTCGCACCGGGCAGGATGATGTTGGTTCCGGCCAGGCGCTTGGTGATGCTGTTGTCCGG
>JBMOHI010000271.1:0-3782 GCA_049317925.1 Terrimicrobiaceae bacterium | reverse complement strand
GCCGCCCGCATGGTGAGGATGCCGGGGGCGCTTTTCGCGCCGAAGCGATAACCGGAAAGATTCCAGTCGCTGGTGGTGGTGGAGGTGGGCGCGCCCAGGGTGATGTTGCCGGTCGCGGGAGTGGAGGTGGTGGCTCCGCTGCTGGTAAAGCTGCCGGAGGCCAGGGCGATCTCAATCGCGCCGCCGGAGACGACCGGGGAGGTGATCGTTCCGGCGGAGTTGAGTTGGACGAAACTTCCCGCCGCAATGGAGGTATTGGTATTAGCGGCGAGAACCGTGACGACGCCGGTCGGGGACGTAATCGTCCCAGCCACGGTGGAGCGGATGCGGCTGGCTCCAAGAGTCCCGGCGGGGAAGGCGATGCGGGTGCCGGCGGCCAGGGCGATGGAGCTGTTGCTATTGGAATTCATGGTGATCACGCTGCCGGGAGCACTGACGGTTCCGGCCACACCGGTCGCCCCGGTGGTGAAGGTGGAACCCGGGGTGAGTGCGACGGTGATCGGGCCGCCAACCCCGGCGGCGTACGTAAGATTACCGCCCGAACTCAAGGTGATCGAGCTGCCAGCCGCGATGGTCCTGTTCGTATTGGCCGGCAGAGTGGTGACGGTTCCATCCGCCGCAGTGATCGTGCCCGCCGTGCTGGATCGGACGGTGCTGTTACCCGGAGTTCCGGTGGGGAACGTGATGGTGCCGCCTGCGGCCGGGACGGTCAGCACGCTGCCGACGGTATTGAGCCGGTAGGTCAGCGCGGCGGGCGAAGCGGCGTTGAGGATCTCCACTCCGGGAGCCAGCACGGCCACGCCGGTGAGACCGGCGTTGTTGGCAAAGAGCCGGTTCGTCATGGCGGTGTAACCGGGGGTCGTCACTCCGGCCGCGCCAAGGAAGGTCTGGCCGTCATTGAAAATCCTCGTTTGCACAGCGCTGTTGATGGTTCCGCCGAAATCGGTCAGGTCGTAAAGGCGATAGCCCTCCACCACGATGCTGGAGGGATCAATAATGGTGCCGTCGATGGCATTGACCAGCAGGTCGGTGCCGGCCGCATTGCGCGGTGCGCGCAGGTGCAGCTTGCCGCTGAACTGCCCGTTATAGGCGCTGGTTCCCGGCGTGATCGCATCCGTGGCCGGGTTGAAGGACACCTTGGAGGCGACCGACAAATCCAGCAGCGAGCCGGCCTGGATATCGACAAACCCGGGACCCACCACCCGGTTGCGCGTTGTCCCGGCCTCAAGCGTGATGGTCCCGCCCTGGCCGGCGGAATTGAAGTCCGCCCCCGCCACGCTCAAGCGCGAACCGGATTGCAGGACGACATTGCCGAACGCCTGCAGTCCGATGGTCCCGCCGGTAGGACCGGAGGCGTCGAGGAAGCCACCGCCATTGACGGTGATGGACCCCTGATCGGCGGAAAGCAAATAGGTATGGGACGAAGCCAGGCCATCAACCAAGACATTTCCGGAGCGGACGCGGAAGCTGCGGGCGCGGCCGAAACTGGCGTCATTCAAGACCGAATCCACCGCGCTGGTTTGGGGGAGGCTGAGGACATCGAGGGCGAAGGCGCCGGAATCGCCCTCCGCGCCGCCCTGTCCGAACAACGTGCCGAGCAAAATGAAGGAACCCTGGGCCGCGCTGACCGAAACGCCCCCGGCATTTCCACCGCCGGGCTGCGCCGCGACGCTCACTTCGCTTTCCGATCCGAGCGTGACGGACCCGGTGTCGGAGGTGAGAAAGATCTGTCCGCCGTTGGTGAAGCGGGTCAGGTCATTAAAGACCTGCGATGTGCCGGCTGTGTCGAGCCGGGCCGGGCCGAGGTTACCCACAAGGAGATTGCCGGTGGTCGACCGCAGGCGAATGAGACCGCTCGACAAGATGATGTCGCTATTGACCGTGACTGCGGCACCGGTCAGCGACAACGCCGCACCCAATCCGCCAACCACCGTGCCCGTCGTCGCATCCGTGGGCGAGAACACATCGAGATTGCCTGAAGCGGTGATGCTGTAGTTGGCGGCATTCGCCCCGGTCAGGAGCGGGGCCACAATTTCCAGGGCCGAACCAGTGGTAAGGCCTCCCACTCCGTCCACCAACAGACCGCCGGTCGCGTTCAAGGCCACATTAGCATATTGATCGATCCGCATCTGGCCCTCGCCAAGGGTGATGGTTCCGGCGTCGAACACAAGGCGTCCCGTTGGCACGCCACTGGAAGTCAGGGCGGTGCCGCCGCCGATGTTATCCAAAGTGATCTCAGGAGCAGCGAAAGTGACCGTGCCTCCGCCGGAGTTGAAACCCCGGATTTGCGCACCGCTCAACGCGAGGGTGCCCGCGCTGGTGAACTGGCCACTGCCGTAAATGTCGATGGACGAGTAGCTGAGCAGCGACAGCGTTTCCGCCGATTGCAAACCCTGCAGGACGGGACCGGAAAGCGTCAGCCCGGGGATGGACGGAACGACACCGGGGTTGGCAAACTGGAGAATGATCTGTCCGCTGTTCAAGGCGATGTTTCGCCCGATCAAAGACGCCGTGGGATCCAGCGAGGTGCCGTAGGTGGAATCCAGCAGGATGGCATCGGCGCTGACGCTGGCCCCGGCTCCGATGGTCATGGTCGGCGGCTGGGCCAGGGCAGCCTGGGCGGCCTGCGAGGCGACGCCGGAACGAATGACCGGAACCTGATTGTCGCTCACGCGCAGCAGCAATCCGTTGCCGCTGCCGGGCACAGTGGCGTCGCCGATCCGCACAGGGAAGGCCGACTTGACGGCCAGAGGAAGATCCTTCGGATTCAAGGTGGTGAGGTTGGCTTTCAAGTAGCTGCCGCGGGTCGAGCCGGCCTGCACGATTTGCGCGCCGGGCGCGAGGATGAGCTGGTTTTTGGCCACCAGGAGCAACTCCGGCGCCGTCAGAGGGCTTCCGGCATTGTCCACCACCAGACGTCCGGTATTGACCGTGATCGACGTGCCGAGATCCGAGAACGTGCGCAATCCGCCGATGAGGATGCTGTCAGCCCCGAAGGAACTGAGCCGCGCGGCATCGAGCACGACCGTTCCCTTCGGACCGGTTCCGCCGTTGCCGGTAATCAGGATGTTGGCTTCCGTGCTGATATCGATTTCCGCCCCGAAGCCCTCGCCCACAGGCTTGCCGGAAATGTTGCCATCGAGCTGCAGGAAATTCCGCCCGGAGAGCGCGACCCGGCCGGAATCCTGGGGCAAACGCGGCACCGTGATGCCCAGATCAAGGGCGCTTTCCTTGAGGAAGGTGTTGGCCAGGAATCCATCATATCTGGCGCGGCCCTGCACCACGGACTGAGGCGCGACCTCGAAGCGCACCGCCTGGGCGGGAGCAAGCTGGCGCCGGTTCAAATCGTTGAAGCGATACCCGGACACGATGCTGGCTCCCTCGGGCTGGAGGATCGTGCGCGATGCCGCGCCGGATTTGGGCGTGACCAACACTGCGCCAGGCAGCAACGCATAACGCGCGGGCAGAAGCGTGTAGGCACCAGCGGCCAGACCATTGCTCGCACCGAGATAGACTTTGTCGCCAACCGAAAGATTGTTGTTCAGATAGCCGGGATCCGAGATGGCCAGATTGAGCGGATCCGACCGGTTGTTGAACGCGGCGAACGGTGCATAGTTCGCCTCGTATCCGGGGATGACGGCAAAGCTCTCGGGGATGAGGGACCAGTCCAGATTCAAGTCCGGCGCGGAACCCTGGCTCGTGCGTCGGGCCGACCAGGTGCGGCCTTGATAGGAAACCAGATCGCCTGCCGAGTAGTTTTCCGACGTGAGCCAGCCCGCGGC
>JBMOHI010000270.1:0-3784 GCA_049317925.1 Terrimicrobiaceae bacterium | reverse complement strand
TTCGAACTGGGCGAATTCTCCATCCGCTCGTTTTCCGTCCCGCACGATGCAGCCGATCCGGTGGGGTTCCGCATCTCGGCGCATGGTGTCTGCTTCGGCGTTCTCACCGATCTGGGCCACGCCACCCGGCTGATTTTCGAAAGTCTGCGCGGCATTCAGGCCTTGCTGATCGAAACCAACTACGACGACGATCTCCTCCAAAAGGACACCAAGCGTCCGTGGTCGGTCAAACAGCGGATCATCTCCAAGCATGGCCACCTCTCCAATGCCTCGGCCGCGAAGGTTCTGTCTGAACTCGACGCCCCGCTCGAACACATTATCCTCGGCCACCTCAGCCGCGACTGCAATTCCCCGCAATTGGCCCTCGACTTCATCGCCCGCAGCCTCGCCGCCGCGGGCCGCGGTGAAACAGCCAGAATTCACTGCGCCGGACAGGACGAACCCGGCCCGGTCTTCCGCATCATTTAGGCAGCACTTGGACGAGAGCGAACAGCCCAATAAAGGCCCCGCAGCAAAGAACAAACGGAACCAGCACCCCGGCCGTGGCCCGCGCCGTGTCGGTCTGATGAATTTCCCGCAACGCGATGATGAGAAAGACGAGCCCCGTGATGATGTAAAGCATCCCGCCGCATAGAGGCATGAGCTGAAAGACGGAAGCCGGAGCCAGGGAGTAACACACGGCCCGGAATGTCGCTTCGAAGGGTTTCTTCGCCGCACCCAGCGCCCCGAGAGCGAGGTGGAAGATCCCGGACGAAATGAAGGCGCCCGCCGCGATAAAAAACGGTGCCGCCACGATCGTGAAAATCAAACTCGCCATCATCAACCGTGGCGTCACCTCGGTCGACATCGGCCCCAGCATCGCGTCGGGATTCATCCGGTACGCAATGATTTGGTAAACGGTGGAAACCCAGGTCGTCAGGGTGAGTAAAATCACATAGAACCAGAGGGGCGAAGCAAAACCGCCATCCTGTTTCATGACTTTGAATGTCGCCGTTGGGACGGAGAAGACTTGCTGCACCGTTTGGTATCCGGCGGCAAACCAGCCCAGTTCCGTCCGCCTTTCCCACGCCGGCTCGGCCCGCACCACTGGCGCTGCCTCGGGCTCTTCGAGCGCCGGCGGCACCAGCACCGGGTCCACCTGCGGAAGGTCGGTGAATTCCCCCAGCGGCTTCCACGATTCCATCGGCTCACGCCAGGCCAGATCACTAGGCAGGAATTCCCCGGTCTGCAGTCCCTCCGCGACTTCCTCCGGGGAAAATTGTCCAAGCGACTGACGGTTGCGTGCGATGTGAATTCTGCTCATCTGCCGCGCAGGCTGCCCAAAGGCTCCCGTGCGGTCAACACCGCGCTGGCGGATTGCCAAATCCCCGCCTCCCCGCCAACATCCCTCCATGCCCACCGAAGCGCTCAACACCACCCTGCTGGGTTCCCCTGCTCCCGATTTTTCCCTGCCCGACGTCGTCACCGGCTCCACTGTCAGCCTTTCCGCCCTGCCGCACGCCAGCGCCCTGCTCGTGCTCTTCATTTGCCGCCACTGCCCCTACGTCGTCCACGTCCGCCCGGAAATTCTCCGACTCGCCCGCGACTACCAACCGCGCGGTGTCTGGTTCGTCGCCATTTCCTCGAACGACGTCGTGAAGTATCCGGATGACAGCCCCGCCGCGCTCCGCGAAATGGCCCTGGCCGACCAACTCCCCTTCCCCCTCCTCTATGACGAAACCCAGCAAGTCGCCCGCGCCTACGACGCCCAATGCACGCCCGACTTTTTCCTCTACGACTCCCGCCGCCGCCTGGCTTACCGCGGCCGCCTCGACGACAGCACCCCGGGCAACGGCCTCCCCGTCACCGGCCGGGAAATGCGCACCGCCCTCGACGCTGTTCTGGGCGGACTCGGCGCACCGGCCGTGCAAAAACCCAGCGTTGGATGCTCGATCAAATGGAAGTAGCGATCCACGAAACGAGAATAGCTCTCCGCGCTTCCCGAATCTCTTCCTCCCTCAACTTCTGTCGGTGAAGCAATGATCGCGACCGTTCATTGTTTGATCGTCGCTCTCTCGCAGGCTGCGGACGATTTCGATCCTGAAGAAGGGGAGTTTAACTTGTTCCTCACTTGCATTCTGCTGATTGGGATAGCAGCGCTGTGCGTCCTAATTCTTGTCGGGATTGTTATTGGACTAATTGCATTTGCGGCACTCACCGGAATCGGCGTCGCCAGCATAACGGCCAACGCAATCGTCACCGGGCTGATCTGCAAGAGTCCCAAAGTCGGCCTCAATGCATTGACCCTTCAATTCGGTGCAGCGATCGGGTTGTTTTTCGGAATAGCTGGATGTGTCGCCACACGATGGCTTCTCGGCTACGCGCCATTTGATTTCGTTTCCCTGTTTGTGACTGGAATACTCTTTGCCGCTCTTGGGGCATCTATCGCCTGGATCAGTTTCAGTCTCGTCTTAGCCTGCTTCAGGCAGATCAGAAGCAGCATCGTCACGGCAGGAAATCCGAATGCCCAAATTGTTCATCTCGAAGACAAATCCCATGTTCATCACCACCACGTTTGACATCGAAGGCTACCGCATTACGGAATACAAGGGTCTCGTGCGCGGCATCACAGTCCGCTCGCCCACCATTTCCCAAGGCATTCTGGGCGGGTTGAAAAGCATTATCGGCGGGAAGATCGGAGCCTACACCGAGATGTGCGAACAGGCCCGTCAGCACGCCTATGACGCCATGATCGCCCATGCGACCGACCTTGGTGCGAATGCCATCGTCGGAGTGCGTTACGACGGTTCGGACGTGGGCAGCCAGCAGTCCGCCACTGAGATCCTGTGCTACGGCACCGCCGTGGTGATTCAGCCGAAATAGAAGCCCAACCGGGCCAGTCCCCAGCGCATTACGCGCTCGGCATCGTCAAAGATGTAGTTTGTCCGGCTGCCAAGCTGGACCAGGATGACTTCGCGTCCGCCCGAGGAGGCACTGGAGATCAAGCACCGCCCGGCCGCGAAGGTGTAGCCGGTTTTCATGCCGTTGAAAATGGGTGAGCGACTCAGCAGTTTGTTCGTGCTTTCGAGCGATTTGACCCGTCCGTCGGCAAAAACAAACGTGGTGAACCGAAGATTCATCATGCGGCGCAGATCCGGCTCGCGGTAGGCCCGGAAGGCGACCCTCGCCATGTCCCGCGCGGTCGAATGCTGCGAAGCCGGGAGTCCGTGCGGATTGACGAAATAGGAATTCCGTGCGCCCAGATCCCAAGCCTTGTGGTTCATGGCTCCCGCAAACGCTGCGGTGCTGCCCGAATGATCGCGCGCCAGGGCCGCCGCCGCATCGTTCTCACTCTTCACCATCATGGCCGTCAGCAAGGCCCGGCGCGAATAGGACTGTCCGGCACGGACGCCAAGCTTGGCCGGTTCCACCGCGCAGTCCTCCGGCGCGATGACGAGGTGTCCGTCGAGATTTCCGCGATCAAGGAGGACCAACGCGGTGACCAGCTTCTGCGTGCTCGCCACCTGCGTGGGGGTGTCGGCAAATTTTTGGAACAAAACCCGACCGGTCCGGGCATCAATCAGAATGGCACTGCGGGCATGGATTGCCGGGGCATCAACGGGCCAAACGGCGTCCCCAGGGGAGGCGGCAATGGCGGGCGCCGCCCGCTCGGCCCGGGGGGCCGGAATTTCCTCCCGCGCACAGCCGATCAGGAGAACACTCAGCAACACCCAAAACGAAAACCCTTTCATGCCCGCGCAAAATTCCTGCTCACCGGCCACGAAGCAAGCCTGAAACGCACCGC
>JBMOHI010000269.1:0-3797 GCA_049317925.1 Terrimicrobiaceae bacterium | reverse complement strand
TGTCTGATGGATACCAAGCCGCGGGATTTTTCCCCGGAGAACATCAAGGCACTCAAGGAACTCGGCCTGATCGCCGAGCGCGAGCTCCACCTCGGCGATGTGATCCGCATGCAGGAGGATTTATTGAAAACCAAGGACGCCCTGCTCGAAAGCCAGAAGCAGGTGACGCAACAACTGGATGAAGCGCTCGCGTACGTGACCTCGCTCCTGCCGCGCGACATGGAAGTGCCGGTCAAAACAAGCTGGCAGTTTCTGCCCTCGTCCACCCTCGGCGGCGACAGTTTCGGGTATCATTGGGTGGACCCGGATCATTTTGCGATTTACCTGCTCGATGTCTGCGGGCACGGGGTCGGTTCGGCGTTGCTTTCGGTTTCTGCCATGAACGTGCTGCGCACGCAGGGATTGCCGGGCACGGATTTTCTGGAGCCGGACAAGGTGCTGACTTCGCTTAACCGCATGTTCCCGATGGAGGCCAACGGCGGGATGTATTTCACCACGTGGTATGGCGTGCTGGAGGTATCTACCGGGAAGCTGCGCTATTGCGCGGCCGGCCATCCCCCGGCGGTCATCGTCAAGCCGGACGGCGAATTGGAAATGCTGGGCGCGCCCGGCCTGCCGACCGGATGTTTCGAGGAGGCTGACTATAAAGTGGACGAGACGGTCTTCGAGCCCGGTTCGCATCTTTATGTGTTCAGCGACGGCATCTTCGAGGTGCGTTTGCCCGATGACACCATGGGCACCTACGATCAATTTGTGGAAACCCTGCGCACCGTGCCGTCGGCGTCGGGCATCATCGAGGCCGTGCGGTCGTTCCAGCAAAACGACGCCTTCGACGACGACGTTTCCGTGATCAAGATCGGGCGGTGAATCACGGCGCGTGAGGGACAACGCGCCCTACCCGGATCGGTAGGGATGGTTGTCCCCAACCATCCGTAGCTCACGGAACTGGGATGGCCGTCTTCACTCCGTTGGCCAGATCCTCGAAGGAGATGTCGAGCGGCGGATACTTCTCCCAATCCTTGTAATCGAAATGCCACCACTCGTAGGGAAACGGTATGAAGCCATGCTTCTTCATGATGGCTTCGAGCCTGAGGCTGTTCTTGCGTTCCTGGGCGTTCCATTTTTTGGAAAACCGGTGCGCCTTCTCGGTGAAGTCGTCGTAGCTCGTCGGCATTTTTAGTTCGTTGCCGGTCCGGTCCACCAGCGTCACATCCACCGCCGTGCCGCGGGTGTGCTTGCCCTTGCTTTTTCCCGGATCCGAAACGTAGCGCTCATCCCGGACGAGTTCCCACATTTTCGCCTGGACGGAGATCGGACGATAGCCGTCGAAAATCTTCAGACCCAGTCCATCCCAGGCCAGTTCCTCCTGTACTTTTTGCAAGGCCGCCGCGACGTCCTTGTGCACGAACGCGGTGGGAAACGGATAGAGCGTCCGCCCGGTGAAATTATACGTCGTGGCGTAGCGGATCTCCTGCAAGAGAGGCGGGTAAATCATGCCTGCGTTGACGAAGTTGTGCTCGATGGTAGCTGGCGGCACAGGCGAAGGTTCCTGCGCGAAAACCAGCCACGGATAAACCCAGGCAAGCAAGGAAAAAAGCCCGCCCTTTCCCCAACGTTGTCTGACCTTATTCATCGGCGGCTAAAAGTATCGTTCCTCGATCTGCCTCACCATCCGTTTGACATGGCGGTATTTCTCCCGCGGCTTGAGCGTGCGGTAGCTGCCCTTGACATCACCCCATTGGAGAATCTCGATCGTGACCCGGCGCACGCCCCAATCGTTCATGTCCCGGTGGGTGGGCTTGTAAAGATCGATCGTGTTGGTGCCCGCCAGCATCCAGCCGATATCGTCCACCTCAAAAATCTCCCCAGTGGCCACAATGCGGAAAACCGTGCCAGCCGGAAAACGCGACCAGTCGGCCGCTGCACTGTTGATCCCGCCGGATTTCAACTGTCCGCCCAGGGCATTCGATGCGCCGTAGCGGGTGTGATCGCTTTCCGTGTGGGTGTAGGCCGTGGTGCGGATTTTCATTAGCGGCGCGCGGGCCAGGGGTTCTTCGTAGGGCGGCAAAGCCCGCCGAAAGGCGCAGCCGGCCAGAAGGAGGCAGACGGATAGAGCGCATACCCGCGGGAGCATCGCGGGTAAATACCGTCTTTCCCGCCACCCGGCCAAGGGAATCTTTGTTGCCTTCGCTCTCTGATGTGAAATTGTTAATCGCCTTCAACCATGGACCGCCTTCTGCTCATTGCGGCAACGCTTTGCTTCCTCGCGAGTTTCGGGTACACACTCTACGCGCTGGGCGCGGGACGTTTCCAGCCCGGACGGGGAAACTTTGTCGCGATTTTGACAGGGTTCCTATTCCTCAGCGCCTTCCTCTACCTGCGGGGCAAGGCGGAGGGCTCGTGTCCACTCAACAGCCTCTTCGATGTGCTGATTTTCCAAAGCTGGTCGCTTGTCCTGATCTATCTGGCCGTTGGATCGGCCTACCGGCTTTCGCTGCTGGGTGCGTTTACCGCGCCGCTGGCGTTCCTTTTGGTATTGTGCGCCTTCATCGCGCCGATCAATCAGCAGCCGGTCCCGCGCGCCGTGCTGAATCCCTGGATCGAATTCCACGCCGCGCTTTCCATCATTGCCTATGGGGCCTTCGGTCTCGCCTGCGTGGCCGGGATCATGTATCTGGTGCAGGAACGCCAGCTTAAGTCGCACAAGGTTTCGCCATTGTTCTATAATCTTCCACCGATCAATGACCTCGCCGTGGCCAATGGACGGTTGGTCTGGCTGGGATTTGGCCTTCTCACCATCGCCTTCGCCGCGGGCTTCCTCAGTCAGATTCCGGTCAACAGCATGAAGTTCGTCGCGTCCGCCGCCATTTGGTTGATCTACGGACTGCTCCTGGTGTTGAAGCGGCTGCATTCTCTCGCTCCGCGCCGCCTTGCGGAGTTATCCGTTGCGGTCTTCGCCCTTGCGCTCGTCACCCTGCCCGGTATCCAGTATCTTTCCTCCCGGCCATGAATGTTCTTTGCGCTGGCCTTAACCATCACAATGCCGCGGTGGACGTGCGGGAGAAGTTTGCTGTCGGCAGCCATCAGTTGAGCGAAACGCTGTCCGCTGTGCGCGCCATCGACGGTCTGTCGGGTGCGGTCATTCTTTCCACCTGCAACCGGGTGGAATTTTATGCGGCCGGCTTGTGCCCGGTGCGGGCTTTTGACAGCCTGCGCGATCTGCTGCAGACCCGCTCCGGCCTGGAAGCGCCGCTGTATTTTCATGATACTCCTGGAAGCGCCCGCCACCTCTTCCGGGTGGTGAGTGGACTTGACTCGATGGTGCTGGGCGAGACCGAGATCCTGGGCCAGGTGAAGAAGGCGTATTCTGCGGCGGCGGAGTTCGGCGCGACCACCAGCCACCTTAACAAGCTGTTCCAGCAGGCCTTCCGCGTGGCCAAACATGTGCGCACCGAAACCCAGATCACCCGCGGGGCCACGTCGGTTGGAGCGGTCGCGGTCGAACTGGCCGGCAAAATCTTCGGCGACCTCACGGGCCGCCGTGTGATGATCCTGGGAGCCGGCGACACCAGCGAACGCACGGCCCGCAGTTTGGTTTCCCGCGGGGTCAAAACGGTGATTGTTTCCAACCGGACCTACGAACGGGCGGCCCAGCTGGCCGAGGAAATCGGCGGCCTGGCCATTCATTTTGACCATTGGCACAACGCCTTTTCCGACGTGGACATTCTCATCTGCTCGACCGCCGCACCCCACGCAATCCTCACCCGCGAGAAACTCGCGCCGTTGATGAAGGAGCG
>JBMOHI010000268.1:0-3797 GCA_049317925.1 Terrimicrobiaceae bacterium | reverse complement strand
TCGGGGCAGGAAATCAATCGGGCGCCATTCGCTACAGACATCGCGTTTCTTTAGGCAGAAATCCCGGCCAGACCAAGCCGCATGTTGCCGGAGGGAAAAGCACCGGCAAATCCATCTTGTGATCCGGCCGGAACCTGCGTAAAAGAAAACCATGAAAACTCTCCCGACCTTCATCAAATCCCTCGCCGTCCTGACCCTGCTGGCCCTGGCCGCCGGCTGCATGACTAACACCCAATTCAAGGAAGCCAACCTGACCCAGGCCGGTTTCAAATCCATTCCGGCCAACACCCCCGAGCGTCAGGCCCACCTCACCACCCTTTCCACCACGAAGGTGACTCCGGTTAAGCGCAACGGTCAGACCTACTACGTCTTCCCTGATCCCGCCAAAAACGTCCTCTATGTCGGACGCCAGGCGGAATACGACGCCTACCAAAAGCTCAAGGTCAACCAGCAAGAGCGCGCCGATTACAACATGGCCGTGCAGAACCAGTTCATCGCCACCGATGCCAACCTCACCGGCTTCAACACCTGGGGCACCTGGGACGGTCTGCCTTGGGGCTACTAGGCGAAGCGACGGCTTGATTCGGAAAACTCACGTTTTCCGCTACGGGAAGGTTAGAGGGAACGCCGTTTTCGGATGAGAGCTTTCTCCGAGGAACAGCGGCCACAAGGGAACGCAAAGATCGCAAAAGCCGTAGCCGCGCCCGTAAGGGCGTGGAGGGAGAGGATTCCTCAATTGGCGACGGCCACCGTCTCACGACGGCGGCTACGACGGAATTTGATCTGCTCTAAATCGGTCCGGCGTTGGCCGCTTGGGCGCTGATTTTTTCCAGCAGCGGTCGGAATTGCGTCGTCCACACGTCCAGCATCTTCTGATCGTCTTCGAAGCCCGCCTGTCCGGCATCGCTGACCCGGGAAACCTTTGTGCGCAGCTGATAGTTGCCCGTTCCCGGCACCGGGACGATCACGAGCGTGGCGCGGATTGTCGTCGTCACACCGTAGCTGCCATACATGAGTTTGCCGAAGCTTCCGGCCGGCTTGTCGAAGGAGACCGAGTCGGGAAAATTGGCCGGCCCGGGCTGATAGCCATATTCGGCAAAGACCGCTTGCGCGGCACTGATGATGGCCATGGGATTGGAGTTCGGCACCCAACCGGCACTGCCGGGTTTCCCGACCGGCTTGGTCAGACAACCGGCTGGAAGGAGAGCGCAAACAAGAAGGGTGAAACGGAGGAATCTCATGCCGTCGCGGTACCAGTCCGATGAGGGCACGGCAAGCCCCAAGAACCCGCCGCATCGAAAACCTCCTTGCTTCCCCGGGGTAATCGGCGCATAAAAAGTCTCAACCGCATCTTCATGAAAACGTCTTCCCTTCCACGTCTCATCGTTCTTTCCCTTGCCACCCTTTTCGCGCTTGTGGCCACCACGTTCGCCGACACCTTCGGTGGAACAGTCTCGGACCTCGATGCCGGTAATGCCCTTCTCACCGTCACGAGCAGTGTGGATCAATCCACCAAAGTTTTCAAAGTGACTGGGGATACCGTGATTATCGGACCGGACGGCAAGCCCAGTCAGTTGATGAATCTTATCGAGACCACCGTCGTGACGGTGGAAGCCGATCCCGGCCCGGGCAACGTCGCGACAAAGATTACCGTCCAGCCCGATCCGGCCCAGCAGGTGCCCTGAGCCTGCAAAACCACCGGATATCAGAAAGGGCGGCCTAAGAGCCGCCCTTTTGCTTTCAGCCTGTTGGGCCCATTTCGCCGGGGGTTCACCTGCGATCCCGGTGATGGAGTCCGTATCCTTTTTCACAGACCCGACAACCGGAACGAAAGGGCGTGGAGAAAATTATCCGTCCCGGAAAAGATGCAGGCCGCCGCAACGAAAGCTGCGACGGCCTGCTGTTCCCCCCAGAACGCGGTGAACTTCCCACAAGGCGAAATTAGCGCAAGGGATTTTTTCGAATTTTTTTGCCATAAACCGTCAGGGACGGTTTTTACCCTGTGAAAGTCACCGTCCGGCAGCCTGTTCCAGCTCGAGTTCTTTCTTCTTTTTGTCCAACTCGGCTTGCTGACGCTCGATTTCGGCCAGTTTGGCCGCCTTTTCGGATGAGGCTTCGGGAGCGGCGGGCTTCTTCTCGACGGCGGCAGCGGGTTTTTCCTCCCAGAGTTTGAGCTTGGCGGCCAGTTCGCCACGTTTCTGACAGGCTTCCCCGGCCCTCTCGCGGAATTTTTCCGCCATGCGGAATTGGTTTTTATCCCAGGCTTCGAAGCTCTTCTCCAAAAGTCCCGCTTCCTCATGCGTGAGCGTGAGATATTTTTTCTCATCGGAGGATAAGGTCCGCCCTTCCTTCTGTGCGCTGGACTCAAAGTAGGCAGCCTCCTGACGGAGTTGAGTAGCCGACTTGCGGGCCTCCTTGGCAAGAATCTCCGGATCTTTCTTGGCCCAATCCTCCGCCTTGGCGGGAGAGGCAATCAGTAAAAGAGCAATGAGGGTAAAAACGCCGGGGATCATTTTCATGGCAAAACTTTAGCGCAGCAGGACGGTTTCGTCATGAAAAGATTTCCCGCCTTCCGCCATTCAGGCCGCCGCGGTGCCAGGGAGCAAGCGGCGGGGGGCATTCGATCACGCCCGGATTCACCGTCGTGATCCCACGCTGACGTCCCGTAGAGGGTGTCATGCACTTTTCCAGGGCATTTGATGAGATGGCTGTGAACGCCAAAGGCGTTCCGTCTCCCAGCCCTGGGTTCGCGCGACGCAGGAGCGTGTTCCCAGGGGAATCGCATCCATCACGATCTACCCTGCAAGGGTTCAATCCGTCCGGACATCTGCAATAGGCAGCCCTTGCAGGGTTGGTTTGTTGGGGGATGGATGACCCAAGGTAGCTCGTTCCTCGCAACCTTGGGCTGAACGATGGAACGTCGGCGGCGTTCCTACAGCCCGGCTTTCCTTTTTGACTTTCAAAGCGCATGACACGCCCGTAAAGGCATACGGGCCACGGTTTAATAAGCCGCCTGATTACTTGTTGACTTAACAATCAGTCGCCTTAACTTACCGGCGCCATGCCCTATTTGTTGTTAAAGGAAGTCCCGCGTTACGAATGCCTGCAAGAGGCTTCGACGCACGTGCCCGGAGCTGATCCCACCATCTGCGAGGTGTTCTTGAATATCCTCCACACGGGTGACGTCGCCTCGCGGAGCGAAGCCCAGTTTCTGGCCCGCTATGGGCTCAATCAGGCCCGTCTGATTGTGATGGTGCTGCTGGACGGCGCGGAGAGCGGCAGCCTGCGTTCGTCCGAATTGGCCGACCACTCCAAGGTCAGCCGTGCCACCATCACCGGCCTGCTCGACACCATGGTCAAGGCCGGCCTGGTCACGCGGGCGGTCGATCCGCACGACCGGCGGGCCTCCAATGTGAAGCTCACCGCCAAGGGTTCGGTTCTCCTCCGCAAGGTCCAGCCCCTCCTCATCAAATGGAGCCAGGACACCCTCACCGCTCTTTCTCCCACCGAACGCAAACAGCTCGTGAAACTCCTTCATAAAACCCAGCAGGCCTTCGCCGCTTCCCAACCCGACGCACGCAACGGCTCTCATTCCTCATGAAAAAAATCATCTTCATCGTCGCGATCGTGGCCGGCATCGCCGTCTGGGGCGTGCTGGCCGGGATCAAGTATTTCCAAATCAAGGCCATCATCGCGGAGCATGCCAATTTTGCCATGCCCCCGGAGTCCGTCACCTCGCTGGTGGCGGAGGAGGAGGAATGGTCGCCCGCGCTCAAGGCCGTCGGCTCGACCGCGGC
>JBMOHI010000267.1:0-3835 GCA_049317925.1 Terrimicrobiaceae bacterium | reverse complement strand
CTCGACAAGCAATTCGCCCGCGCCCGCGAGGTGATGGATGAATACCTGCGCGATTTTCCGGACGGCCAGCACCGCGGCAACGCCGTCTATCGCAAAGCCTATTGCGCCCAGCAAGTGGAGGATTACGCGACCAGCATCAAGGAGCTCTATGCCTTCATGCGCCAGTATCCCGGTCATGAGGAAAACAGCGAAGCCCGCGTGTTGCTAGGGGATGCGCTAATGAACGAAGGCCGCATGGATGAGGGCATTGCGGCTTTCAGAGGCATCCCGAAAGAGGACACGCGGTTTTACGAAGAAGGCGTCTTCAAGGTCGGCAAGGCGTACAAGTTGATGGAGGAGTACGGCAAAATGCGCGACCTGATGGTGGAGTTCAAAACCGGCAGTCCGCGCAGCCCCCGCGTGGCCGAGGCCATCTACAACATCGGCTGGGTGGACCGTCAGGATGGCGATCCTGGCAAGGCCCGCGAGATTTATTGGGAAGCCATCACCGAATACGGCAACGATCCCGACATCCGCTCGGTCGATGATCTCTTTCCGGCCCTGGTCCGGCTCTACAAGGGACCAGACGAGGCAGCACAGTATCAGGCCCGCCTGCGCGATCTGGCCCAGGAAGCCCGCGCCGCGGACAAGAAGACGCTGGCCATGCGCGTCCTTTGGGCCCAGGCCAATGCCCTAAAGAAATCCGACCCCGCCGCCGCCCGCCAGGCCCTGATCGAGGCCTCCGCCCTAGCCAACGTGCAGGTGACCAACCCGCTGTTGCTGGCCGACTTCGCCGAGGCCCTGCTGGCGGAGGGCAAGGAAAAGGAAGGCGAGGCCATGTTCCGCGATCTGGTCAAATGGAATCCCCGTGCGGTGCAGAAGGACCGCGCTTTTGCCGCCCTCGGTCTGCTCGAGTTGCAGCGCGGCAACGAAAAAGCCGCCCTGGGGTACTTCGACCGTTTCGAAAAAGAAACGCTCGGCTCGATGCTGTTCGGCAAGATCCTGCTGGCCAAGGCGCAGTTGCAGGAAACGCGCGGCCTGACCGCTGATGCCCGCAAGACCCTCGAGGCCTTGCTGGCCAATCCGCATTCCAGCGGCCAGGAAAAAGCCGAGGCTCTCTATCGCATTGCGGAGGGTTACATGAAGGAAAACAAACCCGAACTGGCCGTGCCGTATTACCAGCGCATTTACGTGATGCATGGACGCTGGCGCGATTGGGTCGCGCGGGCCTACCTGCGCAGCGGAGAGGCTTTTGAAAAATTGAAGGATCAACTCAGCGCCCGCAAAACCTACCAGGAACTGACCGAGAAAGAGGACTTCGCCTCCTTCCAGGAAACCGGCAAGGCCCGCGAACGCCTCGACGCCCTCGGCGGCCCGCTGCCGAAGGAGGAACCCACCCCCGCGCAAGGATGAGGACTATTTGTCATTGGTCAGTTCTCCGCTTCGCTCCGGTTGCCTCCCGGCCACACTCTCGACTTTTCCCGTCTTATTGGGGCGCCATCGCGCGGGTGTTGGTCATCGGTCATTGGGCTTTGCTTATGACCTCGGCTTCTGCGCAGACAGCGCCCGGTCTGGACACGCTGTTCATGGCCAGCGGAGAAAAATCTGTCGGCAAACTCGCGGGCTTCGATGCGCAAACCTTCCGCATGCAAAAGCCCCTGCCCGCTCCGCCGGGTGCGCCTGCGGGAGCCCCGCCGATGTTTGCCACAGTCACGGTTCCACGCGCCAATGTCGTGCACATCGAATTCGGAGCGGACGAGGCGCGTTCCAAGCTGTTCAAAGACGCCACTCCCGCGCAGTTGCCGCAGATCGAGGCGGTTTGGAAACAATTCGAGCCGTGGCTGCCCATCGCCAAATCACCGGCGGGAAACATCGGGCTGGTCTATGGCGATATGCTCCTGCGCAGCGGCGACGCGGCCAACGCGCAGAAAGCCCTGGATTTGTTTACCAAAATCGAGAAGGAGACCTGGAATCAGGACGACATCGTCCTGGCCAAACAGGGCCGCCTGCGCGCCATGGTCGCGACCGGCAACGCCAAGGACGCCATTGATGAGGCGCTGGCCCTGGCCAAGATCTCCGAGGATCCGGCCGTGTTGATCGAGGCGAAGTACATTCTGGCCGAGGCCGCCGACAAGGGACTGCGCAAACTCCTGGACGAAAATCCCCGCTGGGAGGAAGACATTCTCGTCATTCCTGAACGACATCGGCTCTACAACGAGGCTCTCGATCTGTACCTGTTCCCATCCCTCTTTTTCGGCTCCGAGTCTGAACCGGCCGCGCGGGGACTGTGGGGCGCGGTCGGGGTCTATCAATTCACCGACGCGACTCAGGACGCGGTCGAATGCGCCCGCGATTTGGCCGCGCTCTATCCCGGCACCCGCTATGCCAAACAGGCACAGGATTTCCTCAACTCCCTCCCCGAATCCCAAAAACACGAAGACTATGAAAAAGACGCCCGCAAAGAAACGAACTAACCTCCTCCTCCTCCTTGTCGCCGCCGGAGCACTGCTCTGGCCGCTCACCGCCAGCGCGGCCAGCGTCGAGAGCCACAAAAGCATGCTCGATTTGTACCGCGAGGGCGGACCGATCATGCATCTGATCGCGCTCTGTTCCGTGGCCACGCTTTCGCTGGGCGCGTACTGCGCCATCATGTTCCGCAAGGGAAAGCTAATGCCGCCCAATATCGTCTCTCATCTCAACTCGCTCATCGGCCAGCGCGACCTCGTGGCGGCCTACGAGTTTTGTCAGGCCAATCCGGGTCCGCTGACCCACGCCCTCGCCCCGGCTCTGACCAAAGCCAACTACGAGCGGGACATGTTCAACAAGGGTGCGATGGAAAATACCATCGCCGATGAGTGTTTCCGCGAGGAAACGAAGATGATGGTCATCGTCAACTATCTCAACACCTTCGCCGTCCTGGCGCCCATGATCGGTCTGCTCGGAACGGTCGCGGGCATGATCACCAGCTTCAGCGCCCTCACGGCCGGCAAGGCGGAGGCGACCGATCTGGCCAAGGGCATTGGCGAGGCTCTCATCGCCACGGGCGGCGGACTGCTTCTGGCCATCCCCGCCATGTTCCTCTATTTCTTCTTCCGCGGCATGGTCTCGACCAACATGGCCGATGTGCACAAGACCCTTTCGCACATGCTCGATCTTTTCACCGGCGAAGCGGGCGGCGTGCCCTCGCAGCCCATCCCTCAGGAAGCCTACGGGGCACAGCCCGTCGCCGAATAAAGCACCATGTCCGAACCACGCCGTCGCATGCGCCGGGTGCAGCATGAAGAAGTCGGGCTGCAAATCGCCCCGATGATCGATGTCACCCTGCTGCTGCTTTTTTTCTTCATGCTTTCCGGCAAGCTGACGAAAAACGCCAAGCTCATGGACATCAAGGTGCCCCACGCCGTCACGGGCAAGGTGCCGGTGGATGAAGGCGCGCGCGACATCGTGAACATTGATGAAAACGGCCAGCTCTTCACCGGCAATGTGCCCGTCACGTCCAAGGAACTGACCACCCATCTCAAGCAGCGGTTCAAGGACTATCCGCCGCTCAAGCTCTACGTGCGCGCGGACGCCGGCACCCCGGGCAAGAAGGTCAAGGAAGTCATGAAAATCGCCTCCGAGGCCGGAGCCATCGAGGTCATCTTCGGAGTGGTGCAAAAATGAAACGCACTGAACATCCGCAAATCGAGCTGCAGATCGCGCCCATGATCGACGTCTGCTTTTTGCTCCTGTTTTTTTACATCCTTACCTCCAAACCGGTGAAGCCCGAAGCCGACATGAGCATGACCCTGCCCGGCACGGTGGCCCAGGAGGAGAGCGTGGACATCCCCGACGAGCAGCGCATCACCATCGAGGA
>JBMOHI010000266.1:0-3840 GCA_049317925.1 Terrimicrobiaceae bacterium | reverse complement strand
CTTCGCTCGCGGCCTACATCGACAAGAATCCCATCGCGAATCTCGCCCCCGCCCAGCGCGCGAAGGTGATCGACCGCGTGGCGGCGCAGTTGAACAAGCTCAACTTTGATCAGCGTCAGGAACTGCGCAAAACCCGCGACGACCGGCGGCTCTTCGAGCAAATGACCGAGGACGAACGCAAACGCTTCCTCGATCTCACCCTGCCCGAAGGTTTCCGTCAGCTCATGCTTGCCCTCAACAAGATGGACCCCGCCAAGCGGAAAAAACTCGTCCAGCGCGCCCTCGACGACATCGAGAAAGACAACCCCGAGGTGAACGAGCGCATCGACCGCGCCGAAGTCCAGAAGATGATTTCGCAGGGAATGGAGTCCTTTTACAGCGAGGCCAGCGCCGACGTGAAACTCGATTTCGCACCCGTCATCGAGCAAATCCAGCGCGCCACGCAGAACATGCGATGAAACGCGGGTTCACCCTGATCGAACTCCTCGTCTGCATCGCCGTCATCGCCGTGCTGGCCGGCATTGCCATTCCCTCTCTCAGCATCGCCCGCGCGCGGGCAGAGGCCGCCCAATGCCTTGGCAACCTCCGCAGCCTCGGAGCTGCTCTCGGCATTTATCTCGGCGAAAATCAAATGACCATGCCCCCGCTGGCCGCCAGCCGGGCCAGCAAGGACGAGGATGTCGCCGTCATCGACAACACCCTCGACCGCTACCTCGACAGCCCCAAAGTGTTCACCTGCCCCGCCGGCCGGAAAATCGCCCAGACCACCGGCACGAGCTACTTCTGGAACAGCGCCCTCAGCCCGGCCGGCCCGGACGGAGTCCGTCGCGGTCAGTCCCTGGCCGATCTGAACCTGTTCGGCTTCGTCACCGATCTCAGCAAAATCCCCGTCCTGGTGGACAAGGAAGGCTGGCACAAAAACACCGAGGACAAAGTCAACCACCTCTTCGCCGACGGTCACGCCACCAAGGAACTGCGCCTTTTCGCCGAGTAATCCGCAGGACGGCACTGCTTCGTCAGTGCCCACGACATCAGCCAGAGCCTTTCCAGAAAAACGGTAGCCACAAAGGAACGCAAAGATCGCAAAAAACGAACGACGTTTCCGCCGGCAAATCCTGAGTCCCTTTCGTGATCCTTGTCTTCTTTCGTGGCTACATCCTCGGATGATTTAGACCCACTCGGTCACCGTGCAAACAAACGGTCACTCAATCCAACGGACTCCTCACAGCCAGACCCGGCCGATTGAGGACATGTGTATAAATCATCGTCGTACTCACATCCGCATGACCCAGCAATTCCTGCACCGTCCTTATGTCCGCGCCCCCCTCGAGGAGATGCGTCGCAAACGAATGCCTCAGCGTGTGCGGCGACACCGGCTTGGTCAGCCCCGCCCGCAACGCCGCCCGCTTCACCAGTTGCTGAACACCGTTGGCCCCCACGTGATGACGCCGGATTTTCCCCGTCCAGGGATCTTCCGAGAGCCCGTCGGCCGGAAACAGCCAGAACCAGCCCCACTCCGTGGCGGCGTTCACATATTTCGCCGCCAGCGCCTCCGGCAAAAAAACACCCTCCACCCCCAGCGCGCGGTCCTTTTCCCAACGGCCCCGCGCCTCCTCGATCTGCGCTTTTAAGGCCGGCACACATTTCTGCGGCAGCGGAACCCGCCGGTCTTTATCCCCCTTGCCGCCCCGCACCACCATATAGCGATTGCCGAAGTCCACATCCTTGATCCGCAGCCGCACGCACTCGATCACCCGCAAACCTGCGCCATACATCAACTCAGCCATCATCCGCCCCGTTCCCTCCATCAGTTCCAGCAATTGCCCCACCTCCTCCCGCGTCAGCACCGTCGGCGTCCGCTCGCTCTTGGCCGCCCGTTTCATCGCCTTCATCCCCCCGGCCCCCCGCTTCAACACCACCCGGAAAACAAACTGCAACGCGCTCAACGCCTGATTCAACGTGGACCCCGCCACCCGGCGCTTCTGCGTGAGATACTCCAGATACTCCTTGGCCTGTTCCCACGAGATCTCCCGCCGCGACCTCGCCCGTGAAAAAATCAAAAACCGCCGCACCCAGTCCAGATACGTCTGCTCCGTGCGATACGAATACCGCGCCACCCGCAACGCCGCCTCCACCTCTTCCAAAAACTTCCCATACCGCTCCGGCAGCGCTCCCGTATCGTCCCGCCCCGCAAAATCCTCCCGCCCCCTGGCCGTCGGCGGCCGCGGCACCTCCGCCGCCTCCCGATTCGTAAGCGCGAGCTTTTTCCTTTTCCCCTCCGCCTCTTTCCACAGGTTCGACGGCCAATTCCGCGCCCAGGCCGCCGGCTCCACCTCCTGGAAAAATACCTGCAAAGCCTCCTCCGCCTGACGCAACTGCCATCCCTCCTTGCCCTCGCTTGCCAAATGCTCTAAAAAAATCTCCACAGAGCTCAGATCACCCTCCGAATACCTCCTCGGCTTGATGAACTTCAACCACGCCCAAACCCACCCCCGGTGGAAGTCGTGGAACTTCGGCTCCACCCCCCGCTGGGTCAGAGCCATCCGAAACCGGACCCAGCGCTCTTCCCAAGTTGCTGAACTTCTTGTTGTTGCGCTATTTGCTGGCTTTTCCCCGCCCATGGAATATTACCATGTCATCCTATTCCAATAAATCAACACATCATTCTAAATTACGTTCGCTGGAATCATGGCTTCAATCCGTGAAGTTTGACGGCGTTACCAATATCGTGCCCGACTTCGGTGTTTGCCGAATATGTGAATGTTCCGGGAGAGGCGGGGTCTTGTCGGATCTTTATCTTAAACGTTACCCACGGTTCCGGCCCAAATCCCCCCGAAAATACCGCCGCGAGTTGATCGTTGATCTTCCCGCTTACGATGTGGTTTACCGCTCCCTCAAGAGCCTCTTGCACTGTGTCACAGTGCCGCTTCCTCGATAGGAATAATGCTGCTTGTTTATCTACTGGTGTTTTTGTTGTGTTCATAAAATATAAAATCGCGAACAGGCCCGTTCAGCTAATCCCCGTCCCTTCGGGACTTTCGTCACGATTCTTGCTGTCGCAAGAAGTCGCGCCGAAAGCAGGCGGGGATACCTGACGGGTGACGATGGGCAATAATATATCAGAAGGAGCTACCGCTCCGCCTAGCGGACTGGCCGCGCTGTAATTGTGGGGTTTGTTTTTCATTCTTTTATTATATATCACGGAGAAAATAAATTATGGATTACTACCTATGGCTCAATGACGCCCAGCAAGGGCCGTATTCGATAGACCAGTTGCGGCATATGTGGCTGAACGGCCAGATTACAAAGGTCACAAAAGTCTGGTATGACGGATTAAGCGACTGGACATATTGCGGAGCTATTGAGAAAAGCATTCTTCCCGCCCCCGTTACAAATACCCCCGCATATCCTCCCGCGCTTCCGGCGAAAGTAAGCGATTCTTCGGCAATAATTGTTACTGGAGTAATCTGCGCTATAATTTCACTCCTTTTCCTACCGCCTGTTTTTGGCCTGATCGCCTTTATTTGCGGAGTGATAGCATTAGCACGAAATAGCATTGGGGCAGGAATAACCATCATAATTATATCTATTCTTTTTTCTGTCGGCGGAATGTTTGTCGGGGCGATGATTGGCTCGGGAGAATTGTCATTATTTGGCGAATCATCACCGACGACTATTGAGGCGGATGACGACGATGAATAACTTTAACACCTACGGAAAATAGATTATGACAATACAAAATGAAGAAATTGACCCCACAACTATTACGAATATCGGAATTACTTATGGAGATGATTCGCCGACAATAGTTCGCCTCAAGTTTAAAAACGCAACAGAAAA
>JBMOHI010000265.1:0-3843 GCA_049317925.1 Terrimicrobiaceae bacterium | reverse complement strand
GCGACCATGATTTCTTTGACGAATTTGCCCGTGGCCTGCGATTTTTTCAGCGAGGCGACACTGCGTTTGGAGAGGAGCCATTGGCGACCCATGGTTTCAGCGTAATGCGGGTGATTGGGAAATGTTGACGGACGCGATTCCGGGCGCGGCCGCGAGGGAAGCGGGAGAAAAACTCATCGCTTTCAAATGCGGTCAAATCCCGCCCCGGCGCAAGCGGGAAATTTTCCCCCGTGAGTTCGGGCGGGAGGTGGAGACTGACATCCTGCGCATTCTGTTTGATGAAGGTTGTCCGGTGAGATAGAGCTGCCGCCATGAACGCGGAAGCGGAGCAGGCGGGAGCCAACGTGACGGAAACAACAGCGGATCTGCGAACGCTCCGCCCCATGGATGCCGTGGCGGCCTTGTATGCGACGGACCAGGCTGCTGTGGCGGCGGCTTTGGTTGCCAGTCTGGGAAAATCAATTTTCGAAGAGCCGGTGCCGAAACCGACCAATGCGGTGCGGACGGCCCTGGCCGGGCTGACCTATCGGGTCGTGAAGCAGACCACCAAACGGGACGGCACGACGTACCGCAACCGGCTGCTCGAGCGATCCGGTCATCCCTACGCGCAGGCGTTGCTGGCGTCGTCACGGCCCGAGACCCAGGCCTTGGTGGAGGGCGGCGATCCGATGAATGCCCCGTATATGATGATCGCGCCGGAAATCCGCGAAAACATCGCGCTGTGGGATAATTTATTTTTCAATTCAGTGCAGTCGAAGGACGTGCAATTGCGCTTCATCTGGGAAACGCGGACCACCCATGAACTGGCGAAGACGCGGCTGACCAAGAGGCGGCCGGTCCGTCTGAAGGCCCTGGCCGGCGGCACGGGCTTGAGCATGATCCTGGCTTATGACCGTTTGATCCAAGAGGGCGGCGATCCCACACAAATCACGTGCGAGATCACCGACCGGGACACAGCCAACACCGCAAAAACAAACCGCCTGCTGGCCAAATTAGCCGCCGGTCGCGGATGGAAAATCGGGGCGAGGGGTCAGGCGGGCATCTCCGCTTACACGGAGGACATTTTTGCCGGCGCCGTGGCGGGAGAAAGTTACGATGTGGTGACGACGGTGGGAATTCTCGAATATCTGCAAGGTCACACCTGCGAGACGACGGAGCGGCGTCAAGGGCTTCCGGAAACGCAAGACACGAAAACGGCCCTTGATGTGGCTCAAAAACTCACGCAGATCACCGCCACGGATGCGTCGGTCATAGTGAACAGCTACAAGCCACATCCGAGCATCCGCATTCTCGAGCTTTTCGGAAAAATGTACGATTACCGCACGCGCGGTGATGTGGATGCGGTGCTGGCGACAGGCGGATTCCGCGCGGTCCGGACGGTGGGATCGGCGCACATTTACGATGTGATTGTTTACGAAAAAAGTCCCGCGGCGGACCGGTCCGCTCCGCGTCCATGACCACCGCATCCGTCCAACCCGATCCCGTCGCGACTCCATCAGCCGGAGAGGAGGAACAGTCCGCCAAGCGCCCGTTCCGGGTTTTTTCCTTTCCGGGAGCAGGCTTCGACACGGTGCTGCACATGGGGGTGGTGCACGCGCTTCTTGTCACCCGGCGGAAAGCCCCGGACATGGTGGCCGGCATCTCGGTGGGGGCGATCACCGCCACGCTGCTGGGAGACGTGCTGCACACCGGCTCCCGGACGACCAGTGAAGACACGGATGAGGTGCGGGTGGCGCGCTTCAACGAATTGCTGGAGGCCTTCCGCAACGCTCCCGGCACGGTGCTGAAGGGATTTTTTCCGGACCCGCTCGAAACGAATTCCGCCCACGCGCTCAAGCCGGTCGAATTGCCGCGGCATTTCCAGGAAGAGCGCGAAAGCCGCCGCGCGGCGGTGGCCAGCCGGACGGGTTTGATCCGTCTGTTCGATCATTTGCTGCGCGTGCGCGTGACGGTGAAGCTGGTGGCGCAGCTCTCGCGCGTTTTGATGGGCTGGAATGCCGCGGAGGAAATGAATCCGGCGGCGCGCTCGAGCAAGCGCGCAGGGCTGCTGGTGCGGCTGTGGTGGCTGGTGGCTCGGAACATCGTCGCGCTGGCCCTGCCGGTGAGCATGGCGGCGCGGGTTCAGCTCTGGGATTTGCTCGGTATCAAGGGCCGCACCGCGGTCGAAGGCGTCGAGGCCGGGCACATCATCTTCAATCGCTGGGGATGGCTTCGCTGGATTCGGGATCAGTCCCTGTGGTTATTGCTGGGGTTCCTACCCCTCGTTCTCGCGCTGGCGGCCGCTCCCACCTTGCTCGCCGGCGGACTGACCGTCATTTTTTTCCCCGCGTGGTCCGCGACTCTATGGACCGAAACCGGACTCTTCCTCTTCGCCGGACTCTATCTGGCGGCCTGGCTTAGCCTGTTTCTGCGCAAGAATGTCTTCCGGAATTTTCTGAAACATTTTCAGATCTATAGCGATCTGGGGGACTCGCACGCGCTCAAGGACGCGCTCGTACATCACCTGGACCCGGCTTATTACGGCGAGTTCCGTTTCGACGACAGCGTGCGCCGGGCGC
The DNA here is from genome assembly GCA_049317925.1 of Terrimicrobiaceae bacterium. Lineage (GTDB taxonomy): Bacteria > Verrucomicrobiota > Verrucomicrobiia > Chthoniobacterales > Terrimicrobiaceae > CAMASH01. The sequence continues at coordinate 1,285 of JBMOHI010000265.1, read as the reverse complement.
TCAAGCAGGAAAGCCCCGCGCACGGCGGATCCAGCTCCAAAAAATCCCTCTCCAGCTATGCCGATATCGCTCCGGGCGGCGAGGGCGTCATCGTGATTCCCATTGCGGCGAATCTGGGCACCGGAAAACTTGAAGCCCTGCCCGCCGCCACTCCGGTCGTGGACGCGTTGATGTGCGCCTGCGCGGCGGCGCCGTTTTTCAAGGCCCAGACCATCCCGACGCCCGCTGGACCCGCCACATTCATCGACGGCATCAATGTCTCCAACGATCCGATCGTGCCGGTGTTCGAGGAAGCCTGCCGCGTGGTGGTCGAGAATCCGGCGAAACGCTGGGACTCGCTGCGCATCATTACCGTTCCGCTTCTGCCTGTGCGCCAGGACAAGGCGTCCGGGCAATTCGAACCCTACACCGGCCTGGTGGATGTCACCTTGCGGGCGCGCGAGTTGCTGCGTTTTCAAGACATACTTCTTGATAAGGGTCTGGTCGACCGCATGAGCCGGGCTCTGAATGGACGGGCAGCGACGATCATCGACGAGACGGAACAAAAGCAGACCCTGCTGCCGGCCAAGGTCCGCCTAGTGGCGCCGGAGCGTCCGCCCCGGCTCAGCCTGCGTCTGATGCAAGCCGGGTCCGCCGCGAAGCAACGCGAAATGATCAATAGCGCCGTGGCCGATGGATGCCGGGCTATGATCGAGCGTCTGGTGACCGATGCCCTGCCGGACACGCGAACCCCGGAAGAGCGGCGTCAGCTCCTGGAACCCGACGAAGATCTGCCCGACGAATGGCCGCATCGCGAGGAAAGCCAGACTGCCACGCTGCGGGATGCGGTCGAGGAACTGCGCCGTTCCGGGCAAACGGTCACCGGCCCGGATGGACGGGAATATGTTTCGTGCCGGAAACTTCTGGCCGCATGGGGAGGTTTGACGCCGCTGCCAGGCAGCACCCCGGCGGACAAACACAATCCCGCTCCCGGTCCCGGCGTTTCCGAGGTGTGCAGCAACTGCATGACCTGCCAGAGCGCAGGGGGTGACTTTGCCTTGCGCCAGCACGTGCGGCTGCCCCGCCTCACCCCGAGTCCGTTTCTGTCGGCCCCGGCTCCGCCGGATACGGTGAAGGACCCCGCCATCGTTTTTCTTTTCAGCGGAGGGGTTTTTCGCGGGGTCTTCCAAGTGGGCTTTGCCAATGCGGCCAGCGAACTCGGCATCCAGCCCGATGTCATCGCGGGTGCCTCGGTGGGCAGCATCGTCGGCGCACTCACGGGCCGGGTTTTTCAGCGTCCGGCGGG
>JBMOHI010000264.1:0-3846 GCA_049317925.1 Terrimicrobiaceae bacterium | reverse complement strand
GATTAAGAAACATATCGGATGCAATTTGCATCACCCCAGGCAAAAGCGTCAGTTCACCTTCGCTAAAAACCCTCGAATCCGATTCCTCTGCGGCGGGTCCACGGGCGAGGCAGGCAGCTCCTGAACCCATGAGCGGAGCATCTGACTCACCTCCTGCCCGGTCGTTCGGGCTTCGCCCGGCGCTTTACGCCGCCGGTCTCGCGGGCCATTCCCGGTTTTTCCAGCTATTCTCCGCACAAAAAGCGGAGAATAGCGGCGTTAATCACCGCATTTTGGAAATCGAAGGAGGCGGCGCGCTTCCCGCCTATCCACCCGGATCACCCGCCCGATCTTCGAACCGGGTGATGTTTTTGAGAAACGTGAGCGGAATCTGGCCCACAGGACCGTTGCGGTGCTTGGCGATCTCCAATTCGGCCTTGCCCTCCAGTTCCTTTCTGTCGTCCTCATCGGCGGCGTAGTAGGCCGCACGCCAGAGCAGGCCCACCAGGTCGGCGTCCTGTTCGATCGCTCCGGACTCCCGTAAATCGCTCAATCTGGGCCGCCCTTTGGTCTCTCCCGCCCGCGAATCGGGATTCCGGTTCAACTGGGCCAGCACCAAAATCGGGATCTTCAGTTCTTTGGCCAACGCTTTGACCCCGGAAGAAATCTCGCCCACCTCGACCTGGCGGTTTTCCTGCCCCCGGCGGGACGTAGATCGCATGAGCTGCAGATAGTCGATGACGATGAGATCCAGCCCCTCCTTGGCTTTCAGCCGCCGCGCATTGGCTTGGAGCTCGAGGATGCTGATACTCGGCGTGTCATCAATAAAGAGCCGGGTCTCGGAGAGCTTGTTGGTGGCCGCCACCATATTGCTCACGTCCACCTTGGACATGAAGCCCTGGCGGATTTTCTGCAGATCGACCCGGGCCATCGAACAGAGCATGCGCAGGACAAGCTGCTCGGCGCTCATTTCCAGACTATAAACCGCCACGGCCTTTCCCGCGTGCACAGCGGCGTGCTCGACGATATTCATGGCCAGGGCTGTTTTTCCCATGGAAGGCCGGGCCGCGATCACGATCATTTCCCCGGGTTGCAGGCCGTTCGTCAGCTTGTCGAAGTCCGAAAAACCCGTCGGCAGTCCGGTGAGCGCGCCCCGGCTCTGGAAAAGCTCATCGACGGTTCCCAAGGCTCCCAGGCTCAGATCCTTGATGGTCCGAAGCGAAGCGCCGAATCGGTCCTCCCCGATGGAAAGCACCTTCCGCTCAACCTCATTGAGCAACACCGGAACCTCACCCTGCTCCACATAGGCGCGGGCGGCGTATTCGGTGCAGACCGTGATGATTTCCCGCAGAAGGAATTTCTCCCGCAGCATTTCGAGGTAGTAGGAAGCGTTGCTCGCCGTCGGCACGAAGGTGAACAAATCGGTGATCGCCGCCGCGCCTCCCACCTCCTGGAGGAGTTGGACGTCGTCCAGATATTGGGTGACGGAGATCAGATCGATCGGCTTCTTCTTTTCCCGCATCTCAATCAGCGTCGTGTAAATCCGGGCATGAGCCGGCGAATAGAAATACTTCGGCCCGACTTGCTGGGTGATGCACTCATCCAGGACCCTTTCCGGTGACAAAAGCACCGAGCCCAACAGCCCCTTCTCCGCGTCGAGGCTTTGCGGAAAAGCCCTCAGGGTGTCGGGCAGGAAGTTGTCAATCCGCCGCGCCCCTTTGCGAGGCTTCCGCTTGCCGCCATCACCGGGATCTTCGCTGGCCATGGATTTATGCCTCTCCTTCGATGGTTCGGAGGGAGCGGCCCTCAAATTCGATTATTTGTCCGCCGGCTGTGAGGCTAGAATTTCGCATGCAAGGACTCTTACGCGGTGGCAGGGTCAAAGGCGGTCCCTGCCCGAAAAATCTACCCGCTATTTTCGCGACGCATCGTCCCAGCCGGGGTCGTCTTCCCGGCTGAGGGACTGCGGTTGTCCCTGGTGGGTGATACGATTCCAGGAAACATGAGCTTCTCTTTCGCAACTGGTCGGCTAAACCATAGGACATGATGCGTCCGGAGCGGCAAGTTTGAAGGATGAAATATGAATGCTGAAGGATCAGACGCGCCGCACGATCTTGCGGTTCGAACAAAGACCTTCGCCTTGCGCGTCGTTAAGGTGTTTAGCGCTTTGCCAAAGTCCACAGAGGGACAGGTGCTTGGGAAGCAACTCCTCCGCTCAGGCACGTCAGTCGGGGCCAATTATCGTGAGGCACAACGGGCAAGGTCCAAACCGGAGTTTATCGCCAAAGTCGGGGACTGTCTCAAGGAACTGGGCGAGACAGCCTACTGGCTCGAACTTCTCACGGAATCCGGCATTGTTCCCGCCGCCCGCCTCGCCCTACTCCAGGACGAGTGCAATCAACTCCTCGCGATCTTCACCACGATCTCGAAGAGGGCAAAATCCAATCCTTCATAATTCATCCTTCAGCCTTCATCCTTAAAAACAGTGCCTCGTCTAAAGCTCCATAGCCGCAGAAAGCCCGGCATAAAGGCAACCCGCCTGAAGGAGGATGCTCCCGGATTCCATTCATCCTTTAGCCTTCAGCCTTCAGCCTTGAAACGTTCCCGTCGGGACCTTCACACCCGGCCTCCCCTGGATCGGATGCAGCAGATTTTCCACGCGATCAAGTCCGGGGAATTCCCCAATCGCCATCGTCTGGCCGCCGACATTGAGGTCACGACCAAAACCATCCAGCGCGACATCGATTTCATGCGGGAACGGCTAGGCTTGCCCATCGCCTACGACAAGGAGGGTGGCGGATACCGGTTCACTCAACCCGTTTCCAGCTTCCCCATGGTCGAGCTGACCGAGGCGGAACTCGTCTCCGTCTTCATCGGCCAGAAGGCCCTCGCGCAATACAAGGGCACGCCGTTCGAGGCTCCCCTGCGTAGCGCCTTCGACAAACTGACCTCCAACCTCTCCGGACATCTGACCATGGCCTGGAGCGATCTCGACGCGTTGGTGTCGTTCAAAAGTTTCGAGATTTTCCCGGTGGACCTCACGACCTTTCAGACCACCAGCGAAGCGGTCCGCAAGAGCGTGGAACTGCATTTTGACTACAAAAAACTGGACTCGAAGAAATACGAAAGCCGCAGCCTTCGACCGTTCCATTTAGCCTGCATCCAGGACCAATGGTATGTCATCGGCCATTGCCTGAAACGCAACGCCCTCCGCACCTTCGTCCTGGCCCGGATGAGAGGCACCAAAATGGGTGGAACACCCTTCGTCCGACCGGCCAACTTCTCCATCGAAAAACACCTCAAGGACAGCTTCGGCGTTTTCACCGCCAAAGGCAGCCATGCCGTCCGCCTGAAGTTCGACGCCTTCGCCGGCCAACTCGTGCGCGAACGGATCTGGCACCCCAGCCAAAAAATCCAGGAACTCGCCGAAGGCGGCCTCGAGTTGACCCTACAGCTCTCCTCCCTCCACGAGATCGAGCCCTGGGTGCTTTCTTGGGGCGAACACGTCCAGGTGCAAGGACCAGCGGAACTGAAAAAGCGCGTCACTGGACGCCTTCGGGCGGCTCTGGCATAAAAGGTCACACAGTTCGTCGCAATGCCTTCTGTCTTTGACAATATCGATACTCCTTTCCTCGAGAACGAGCATGGGAATGGTTTGAAGGACGCTCTCAAGGTGGCATTCCGGGGCGACTTTTGTGTGGGATACTTCAACCTTCGCGGTTGGAGATGCATTGATTCGGTCGTAGGAGGGTGGGAGGTGCCGATTGGGGAAGGAACACTACCTCCATGTCGGCTCCTGGTGGGAATGCAAAGACTCCCGCAAGAGGACTTACGCGACTGGCTATCGGACGAGGGTCCACGCCCACC
>JBMOHI010000263.1:0-3846 GCA_049317925.1 Terrimicrobiaceae bacterium | reverse complement strand
CGTCGAAAATCACCACACCATCGACGGCCCGCAGGGCGGAAAGGACGAAGGCGCGGTCATCCTGCGGATTGACCGGACGGGTCGGCCCCTTGTAGCGCCGCACCGAGGCGTCACTGTTCAGGCCAATGATGAGGGCGTCGCCCTGGGCGCGGGCGAACTCCAGATAAGTGACATGGCCGCGGTGCAGGATGTCGAAACTGCCGTTGGTGAAGACAAGCTTTTTGCCCTCCCGTTGCAGGCGGTCGCGCAGCTCCCGTGCGGCGGCGGCCGTCAGAAGACCATGGCTCATGAGGCGGATTTTTCCATCAACTGCAATAGCGCGTCGTAGTTGGCCTGAACGGTCTGCACTTCGGGATCATTCGCTTCGCGGAAGCACTTGAAGGTTTTCAAAGCGCCGACATAAAACGCACGGGCTTTTTGGTAATTGCCCATGGAGTGATAGACCACAGCCAGGTTGGCCATGGATTGGGCGACCTCGGGATGCATGGCCCCGTAGCATAGTTCGCGAATGGAAAGAGCCTGCATGTGGAGGTTCTCGGCTTTGACGAAATCGCGCGTCTCGATGTAGGCAACGCCGAGGTTGTTGGCGGCGGCGGCGGTTTCGGGATGGTTGCTGCCATGAAGCGCGCCGGCGACCTCCATGGCCCGGAGATAGTACTTCTCAGCCGCGTCCATGTCGCCCTGCCCCTTGCAAAGAGCACCCAGTTGATTGAGCAAAAGAGCATGCTGCGAGTGGTCGCGCATGGCCTCATAAAGGGAGAGGGCCATTTCGTAAAATCCCCTGGCCTCGCCGGCCTCGCCCAAGCGATCCAGAACCAGGGCAAGCTTGGCCGAGAGCCGGGCGGTGGCGGGCGCGGATCCGAATTGCTCGGATTTTTCCAAGGCGTCCCGGAAATTTACCGCGGCTTCCTGCAACTGGCCGGCCGCCTGATGCACATCCCCAGCGATCTCAATGGCATCACACAAACGCGGACTGTCCGGGCGCAGAACCTGCCTGGCCGTATCGAGAAACTTACGGGCGATTTCCTGGTATTGCTCCGCCTTGGCGGTCTGGCGTTCCGATTCCAGATCCCGGCAGAGCACCTCCCAGAGATTGGCGGTCGTTTGCATGAAGGATAATTGAGTTTACCCCCGCCGGGACTCAGGGCGAGAGGATTTTTCTTTCAGAAAGGACAGGGCGGCGGCGCGCGAACGGGGAATTCCGCCGCCAAGCGAGGCCAGGCCTTGCTGGGAAGTCACCCCGCCGGCGGTGTCATGCACGCCGAGAATCCGGCACAGTTCACGTTCGAAATGCTCCAGAGCCTTCTCGTTGGCGGGGGTCTGCTGAAGATACGCGATGGCGCGCCGGAGCAGATCGTAAATCTCCGGCGCCGGATGCATGGCGGGCGCGGCCTGACCGGACAGTTCGGCAAAATACGCGGCGAAGTAAAATCCCGCGCTGCCCGCACGGCCGACATCAAAAGCGGAGACCACCGCCGCCTCGCGGAGGGTGTGCAAGTCGCCCCGCCGGCTGAGGGTGAAGGAAATCTCCGCGAGAAAAAACAGATCGAGTTTTCCAGCGAAGGCATGGCCAGCTTTGCGTGCCCCGCGGGCCACGGTACGCACCGTGCCGAATTTTTCTGTCAGCCAGGTGATGATGAGGCTGGTTTCCGACCAGGATGTTTTCCGCAGCAAAATGGCCGGGGTCTGCTCCATGGCGCTCAGGGCTCGAGCACTTCCACCAGCCAATGCTGGATATATTCGTACAGCGTGAGTTGAAGCAGGGCGAGATCGCTTTCGTTGCGGATCTGGGCGGGACGCGGACCGGCCAGTTGCTCGTCGGTGAAACGATGCTGGGTCACGAGGGCGAGGCGGGCTTGATTCAGCGCATTGAGCCAGGCTTCTGCGTGGCCCTTGGAAAACTCCATGGCAAAGGCGTCGTCCTCCTCCTTCATCCCGCGGAGGTCAGCCTCAACCACCAGGCGGGCGGATTGAAACGCGCTGTGCAGTTCCGGCTCCACATGGGCCCGCCAGTCATCGCGCAAGCCCTCTTCCCCCGGGTCATACGAGGGACTGGGAAAAAACCGTTCCTCGACTTCGTCGGACTCCCGGTCACCCGAGTGGGGAATCTGCCGCAGCAAATCCGCCAGCACCGGAGGGATGTCCCGCAGACCCAGCCGGCCCTCCGTGGTTTCGTAAAACTCCATGGCCTTCAATCGATCCGCTCGATGGTGGCGAGCAGGAGGTGGGAGTGCAATTGCTGAACGTAGAACTCCGCCTGTTCGCGTCCGCCCGACCACACCACGGAACGTCCCTTGTGATGGACCTCCAGCATGTGCCGCTCGGCCTTCTCGCGGCCAAATCCGAAGACCTTGCGGAAAATCAAGGTCACATAACTCATGAGATTCACCGGATCGTTGTGCACCACCACGCTCCACGGCAGGTCGAGATCGGGCTGGCCACCGGTTTTTTCGACCGGCGCTTCCTTGACTGCGCCCGCAATCTTCATGCCACCTTGATTTGCGGGCTGCCGGCCGCTCCGTCAGCGGGCAGGCACTCTTCGAGCATTTCCACCCAGGCCATCATGCCACGGCCGGACAGTCCGCCGCGCGCCTCCAGAAAAACATAAGCCGAAATCAGGGCCGATGGCGGAAAGTGAAACGCCGCCGCCCGCACCGCCATGGCCACTGCCAGGTGACCGGGGGAGCTTCCGGACGCCACCAGGCCGCGATAGCGCGTCCACAATCTCTCCGCCGCAGGCGGATCATAAGCCGCCATCAAAGAGGCTCCGGCGCGGCGGCTGGCCGCGGCTGACCGGGCAGGCAATGCGTCGTCGATGGCCCGGTCACAAGCCGTGAGCGCGCGCCAGTCCGCCGTGGCGGCGGCGAGATGAGCCGCTTCAATTTGAGGGCGCAGGACCGGCAGAAAGATCTCGGTCCGCCAATCCTGCCAGGGCGAGGCCTGACCGGCGGTCGAAAACGTGATTTGCTGCAGAGCGTCCCATCCCGGGTGGCACAGGCGAACTGCCCTCATCAAATCGAGATGAGGATCTTGTGGCCCCGGGTTGGCAGATTTTTTCATGGTGATGACCGGGGAGCCTACCATCGACCGGGAGAACTTGAAAATCTGTTCCTGCCGCACGGCCATCTTTTTTGGCCCGGCATCTGGCCCGTTAGCAACCCGCAAGAGTGTTCTGGAAAATCTGTTCCTGCCGCTCAGCCATCCGTTTTGCATCGGCAGGCGTGAGGTCATCCCAACCAGCGAGATGCAGCATGCCGTGGATGAGGCAAAGCGCAGCCTCCTCATCGACGCTGCGGCCGAACCGCTCCGCGTTCTCCGCCACCACGCCGGCCCCGAGCAGGATTTCGCCGTGATGGAAGGTGATCACATCGGTGGGAGTGGGGTCGTCGAAAAATTCCCGGTGCACCTGCGCGATCCTGCGGTCGCTGAGGATGGTGGCCTCAATCGCGGTCAAGCCCGCCAGCGGGGCGGGGTCCTTCCGTATGGAAGCAAGGCAGGAGGGATGAGCGGCCCTGGCCATACGAGTGAGGAAGCGCAGATCGAAAGCAACACCGCGCTGGCGGTTGGAGATTTCCAGCCGGATCAAGCGGCCGACTGCTGTTCGCCGCGGGCGGACGCGGCGGAGGCATCCTTGTCTTCGCGTTTGGAAGGATAGGCGATGCGCGCGTGCAGCATGTTGACGAGCGAGAAACGGAAACTTTCGGCGATCTTGCGGATCTCCGCCATGGTTAGCGGAGCCTCGTCGAGTTGATGGCTGGCGATGCGGTCATCGACGAGGCCATTGATCAAATCCTCAATGCGCTGCGGGGTGGGCCGCTCCATGGACCGCGAGGCGCTCTCGACGGC
>JBMOHI010000262.1:0-3847 GCA_049317925.1 Terrimicrobiaceae bacterium | reverse complement strand
TTTTTGGCGTTGGCATGACGCTCGGCGTTGTAACTCTCGAGCAGAGCGGGTTTGGCGAGGCCCTTGAGAACGAGGGCGAGTTTCCAGGCAAGGTTGAGGGAGTCCTGGATGCCGGTGTTCATGCCCTGGCCGCCGACGGGGCTGTGCACGTGGGCGGCATCCCCGGCGAGAAAAACGCGGCCCGCCTGCATGGTCGGGCTCATCCGGGTATTGAGTCCGAAGGGACTGATCCAGACCGGATCGTAAAGCGACATGGTCATGCCAAAGCGCTCGCTCATCATTTTCTCCACGTCCGCAACGGTGGCCTTCGCAGCCTCCTCGGGAGTCATGTGTTGGTGACTGACGATGACCCGCCAGCGGTCGTCATTCATGGCGGCAATGAACACAATGCCCTCCTCGGCCAGGCAGGCGACGGCTTCGCCGGGGTCGCGATCCCAGCGGATTTTCACATCGACCGTAATCCAGGTCTGATCAATCGTGGTGCCTTCGAGATGAAGACCCAGCCCGGCGCGCACGGTGCTGTGGCTGCCATCCGATCCCAGCAGGTAGTCGAACGTGCACTGCTCTTCCGTGCCGTCAGGCAAACGCAGCACGGCGGAAACCTTGTCGTCGTTTTCCTTAAACTCAGCCAACTCCACTCCGCGCTCGACCTTGACGCCGGATTCTTCCAGGCGTGCGGTCAGAATTTTCTCCGTCTTAAACTGCTCGAGCCCGAGCATGTAGGGATACGGGCTTGGGATGTGGTCGAGGGAGGGGCGGACCAAAATCCGCTGCTCGGAATCATACACGACCACGCCATGCACTTTCACCCCGGTGGCGAGAAACTCTTCCACGATGCCGAGCCGCTGGAAGTGTTCCAACGTGCGGGCATGAATGATCGCGGCGCGGGACTGGTTGATCGGGGCCGGCAGGCGGTCTACGATGCGAATGGGAATGCCGACCCGGCTCAGAGCCACCGCCGCACTCAGGCCGACAGGCCCGGCGCCGACGATCAAAACCCTGGCGCGATTGCTCATGCCGTGGAGGCTACTGACGAGGAGAGCCGTCGGCAAGATCGGCGGGAGCAATGACGAGCTCGATCTGGTCCAGACCGGTCAGCGCGGCGAGGACGAACAGTTCCTCGACGGCCTCGTCGCCGATGGCGAGGCAGCCGATGGAGGCGGCTCCGCCGTGGATCATGATGTCACCGCCGAGGGTGGAAAGATCGCGGTCTTCCGCCTTGGCCCACGCGATGTCGTCCGCGTTGGGATAGTTCACCCGCAGGGAAAGATGGAAGCGGCTGTTGGGATTCAGGAGTTCGATGCGGTAGTTGCCTTCAGGCACCTGGCAGTCGCCTTCGCGGCGTTTCGGTCCGGCGGTGCCGCTGGCGGCGAGAATGGGCCAGGACAGGACAGGGCGGAGTTGCCCCGATGCATCGGCGGCCTCGAGATCGAGCCGTTTTTCGGCCTTGTAGGCCAAGAGGGTGAGGCGGGCGGGAGGATAGGAAAGTCCGGCTTTGCGAAAGGCGGGTTCGAGTTTGCTTTGGACCGCCGGTCCGAGAGCGGCCACAACTTGCTCGACCGTTCGCGGATTGGGGGGAAGGGGAACGGGACGGAGAAACTGGCGGTAGAGCCAGAGGGCGAGTCCGGCGAGAACGAGCAGGGCGGTGAGGGCGAGGCTGCGTTTCATGCGGCTCCGGATGGTGCCGGCCTCCGGATTTGTTTCGTCCCTGGCCTAACTCAGTTCGCCGGCGTGGCGGCGGCGGTCTCTTTCTTAACCAACTGCGCGGGCCGGTCCATGGCGAGGAGTTCGGAAACGGTGACGAATTTGTAGCCCTTGGCCGTGAGCGTATCGAACACTTCCGGCATGGCGGCGACGGTGGTGGCGTGGATGTCGTGAGCCAGGATGATAGCGCCGGGATGGGTGTTTTGAATGATGCGGCTCGAAACGGTGGCGGCGTTGCGGTTCTTCCAGTCGAGCGGATCGACGGACCAGAGGATGACCTTCATGCCGTATTCTTCGTCGAAGAGTTTGTTCAGACGGGCGCTGGTGGCGCCATAGGGTGGACGCATGGTGGCGGGGCGGATGCCGGTGGATTGCGCGATGGCGGCGTTGGTGTTTTCCATCTGCTTGCGCAGGCTGTCAGCTCCGACGGAATTGAGCGCGACATGGCTCCAACTGTGGTTGCCGATTTCGTGACCCTCGGCGGCGATGCGTTTCATGATGTCCGGATACTCGGCGGCACATTTTCCGACGACATAGAAGGTGGCCTTGATTCCGCGCTGCTTGAGCATGTCGAGCAGTTTGGGGGTGTGAACGGCGTGGGGTCCGTCGTCAAAGGTGATGGCGATGTAAGGGCCGTCCACATTGCAGGAATTGTAGGAGTGTTTGTTCGCCGGGGCGGCAGCCGCCGAGGGCAGACTGGCATAAGTGGCGGATGGCTTGACCGGGGCCGCAGTTGCCGCCGCGGGCGGAGCACCTGCGGTCGAGGGGCCCAGCGAGGGTTGGCGGGACATTTCATCCGGCGGAACCACGATCACCTGGGGTTCGTTTTGAGTGCGGGCGGTGTGGCAGGCCGCCAGAAAAACGACGGCGAGGCAGAGGCCAATGAGAGGACGTTTCATGATTGGGTGCGTTGCGGGATGAAGAGAAAGTACATATCGCACGGATTGGGCGGGAATCCCACGGGATTTTTCAAAAGATCCACCCGCCCCCGCGGAAAACTTGCGGCCCGCCGATTGCATGCGATCAATGCGCTGTGGAAACGAAGATCAAGGAAATCGAAGTTGAGGTGATGCCCGCCCGGGTCCCGCTCTCCCGCGAGCAGGAATTCACCCGTCTCCTCGCCTATATCCTGGACGATCTCATTCCCATCCCCGGCACGAAGCACCGCATCGGACTTGACCCCATCATCGGTCTGATCCCCGGCATCGGCGACACATCGACCACGGCGCTTTCCTCGGTCATCCTGATCCGGGCCTTCCGGGCGGGTGTTCCGAAGGTGGTCCTGGTCCGCATGGCGGCCAACCTTTTGATCAACTCCCTCGTCGGTGCCATTCCCGGCCTGGGTGATTTGTTTTCCGCCTGGTTCAAATCGAACCAAAGAAATTACCATCTGCTGACCAAGCACGAAAACCGCAGCCATGTTTCCACCGCGGGTGACTGGGCGTTTCTCATCATCCTGCTCGCCGTCCTTCTCGGTCTTGTGCTGGTCATCGCCCTGGCGGCCGGCTATTTGGCCTTCCGCATGCTGACCCTGATTTTTGGCGGATGAGCGAAATCGAAACGCACCTGAGCCGTTTGGCCGCCTGCCGCGAATGCCCCGCCATGTTCAAACCGGTGGTCGTCGGACGCCCGGTCGCTAGCCGGATCCTCCTCGTCGGTCAGGCTCCTGGCGTCAAGGAACCCGTGCTCGGACGCCCGTTCGCCTGGACTGCGGGAAAGACGCTTTTCCGCTGGATCGAATCCGCCCTCGGTTGGGATGAGGAAACCACCCGTGACCGCATTTACTTCGCCGCCGTCTGCCGCTGCTTTCCGGGCAAAAATCCCAAGGGCGGCGATCGTGTCCCTGATGAAACGGAAATCGCCAACTGCTCGCAGTGGCTGCAACGCGAGTTTGAAATCCTCCAGCCGCAGCTCGTCCTGCCTGTGGGCAAGCTGGCTATCTCGCAGTTTCTCGAATTCGATTCCCTGGCCTCGGTCGTCGGACAGAAATGGCCGGTAAACTATCACGGCTACTCCGCGGACCTCATTCCACTACCGCATCCCTCGGGCGCCTCGACCTGGCATCGCATGGAACCGGGCAAGGCCCTTTTGCAAAAATCGCTCCGCTTACTCGCCAGGCATCCCGCGGTGAAAAATCGGTAGG
>JBMOHI010000261.1:0-3862 GCA_049317925.1 Terrimicrobiaceae bacterium | reverse complement strand
ATCAAGATCGCGGTGAAAAACACCGTCAGCATGAAGGGCATCATCGCCACCGACGTCGCCGCGCTGCTGCGTCCCTGAATGATCTGGATGTAAAGCGGCACGGTAAAGTTGATCGCGGCCTCAGTCGCGACGATAAGGAAGAGCGTGAAGACGGCCGCCCATTCCTTGGGGGAATCGACCACCTCCAAAGCCAGCAACGGGGTTTTCCCTTTCTTCGCCTGCTTGTGGCTCCACAGAAAGAACGCCATGAAGATCACCAGGCCGAGGCCGATCATGAGCGGGGCGGGCGACACGCCAAACAAATCAAAAGGCGCGGCGGGCCGGGCCAGCGTGAGGCCCCAGTTGCGCAGATTGTTAAAGCCAAAGCTGATGAGAATCACAGCCACGGCGGAAAGGATCACACCGAAGGCGTCGATCTTTACGGCCGGATTCGGCACGGACGGTTTGAGTTTGAAACTCAGGAGGAGCAGGACAGACGCGTGAACGATGAGAAGTCCGAAGGCGAGACGCCAATTGATCATGGCCACGTAGCCGACGATGACAAAGGCCAGCACCCCGGCAATGGCCCGAGCCGAGCCGAGCAAGCCCACCGCCTTGGCCTGCTGCGCGCCCTTGTAATGGTTGGCAATCAAGGCAACCAGCGACGGCACGAGCGAGGCCCCCGCAAATCCCGCCAGAGCCTGCCCCGCCAGCATGACGCTTGCCGTCGGACTCAGCACCATGGTCACCATGGCAGCAAGGAAGAGCCCGACCGCCACTTGAAAAAAGATCTTCGAGCCGAAACGCTGGCCGAGTTTTCCCCCCAGCATCACGAAGCCCGAAACGCCGAGCGAATACATCACGATGGCCGTTCCAACCGTCGTCGGAGGGGTGTTGAAGCTGTTGACCATCCCGCTCATGGAAACCGGCAGGGCCGCGACGTTGAAGGACATCAACATCTGGCCCATGGCGATGACCACCATCGGAAGCCAGGAGGCGTTTTCTTCGATTTCAGGGCGGGTGTCGGAAGCGGTCTTTGTGCTCATGGTTTTTTTTGATTCCGAAAGTCCCGGGCGGTTTTCGTCTGGTCAGGTCTCGGGTTGTGACACGAAGAGATCCATGCCCAGCTTCTGGGATAGAAATTTGGCGACCAACTGGCCCTTCACGCTGTTGCCCGCTTTGTCCAGCGGCGGGGCAAATGTTCCCAAGCCGCCCTTACCCGGCGAAACCGTAACGATCCCGCCGCCGATGCCGCTTTTTCCCGGCAACCCGATATCAAAGAGCCAATCGCCCGAGGTCTCGTAGAGGCCAGCGGTGGCCATGACGGCGAGCGCATAGTGACAGATCGAAGGATCCACCACCCGCTCTTTGGTGACGGGATTCAACCCGCCGTCAGCCAGCGTCGCGCCCATCACGGCGAGATCCCTTGCGCTGACATTGAGCGAACACTGCTTGGTGTAAAGATCCACCGCCTCCGCGGGATCCAGATAAATCCGCCCGTAACTCTGCAGCATCCGCGCAATGCTTTGATTGCGGAAATTCGTTTCCGAGGCAGAAACATAAACCTCATCATTGAGGGGCAGCGTGCGCCCGGCAAAACGCGACAAGCCCTCGTGGATGAAGGTCCATTTTTCCTGGAGAGTCGCGCCCGGCACCAGGCTGGTCGTGGCGATGGCGCCGGAGTTTACCATCGGATTGGTCAGCCCCTGCGGATTGCGTTCGATGCCGGCGAGCGAATTGAAAGCGTAGCCGGTGGCGTTCACTCCGATTTTCTGGCGGGCCTCCTCCACCCCGATGACCTGCGCGACCAAGGCAAACAGGAACGGCTTGGACACGCTCATGATCGTGAACTCATGATCGGCATCCCCGACGGCATAAACGCGGCCGCTCGTGCCCACCACGCAAACCCCGAAAAGCTCGGAGGGGACGCGGGCCAGGGCCGGATAGACTTTTGAGTTTTCGCCTTCCGTGTTGGTTTGAAAGAGCCCGTGAGCTTCTTCCACCAGACTTTGAACGGTCGCAGGATCGGGCAGGTGTCCGGTCGAAACGTAACCGCCGGACGTGGGCGAGGTGTCAGCCGTTTTGGTCACTTCGCTGGAGATACAGATCCCTGGTCACTCTGTCAATTGTCGCACAGCTGATCTCACAAGACGTGGCTCGTCCCGAGTCAGACGTCCTCACTCCGGCTCGTGGATTTTGAAAAAGATCGCATACAAAACCGGCGTCACAATCAGGGACAGGACGGCAGCGAAGGACAACCCGAACATGATACACACCGCCATCGACCCGAAAAACGGATCAGTCAGCATCGGAATCATTCCCAGCACCGTCGTCAGCACGACCATGCACACAGGGCGCATCTTGGCGGTGCCGCCATCGAGAAGAGCCTGATAGGGCGGAACGCCTTTGCTTTTCAAGGTGAGAATCTTACTCAGAACGACAATCTGGTTCTTGATCAACTCACCGCCCAGCGCCAGCACACCGAGCGTGGCCATGAAACCGAAAGGCATGCGCGTGAGCAGCAGTCCGACCGTTACGGCAATGATGAAGAGCGGAATGATCAGCCAGATCAGGATCGTGGTGCGAATGGAGTTGAACAAACACACGACGATGAAAACCATGATCGCGAGCACATAGGGCAGAGGTTCGGCCAGCGCGGCGCGGGCCTGGGTCGAATCCTCGTGCTCGCCACCCCAGGCCAACGAATAGCCGGGCGGAAGTTCGATTTGCTCGATCGCTTTCACCACCCGCTCGCGCAACTGACTGGGTAGTCCGGTGCGGGGATCGGCATGAACGGTGAGCGTCGGAAAACGATCCCGGCGCGCGACGATGGGGTCCTCCCAGACGACCTCGGAGCGACCGGTCACTTGGTTCAGCGGAATCATCCGCCCGGCCACCGGACTCCAGATTTGCAGGCTGTTGATCGCGCCAACGTTGTCGCGTTCGCTGAGCGGAGGACGCGCGATGATGGGGAGCAGCCGCGTCTCCTGGGGAAAAACCCCGGCTCCCGCGTAGCCGGGTTCGCGATAGAATCCGACCGCGCGGCCTTCAAAGCTGCCCTCCAAAGCGCGGGCAACTTCCACCCGTGTGATGCCATTGCGGCGGGCCTGATTTTCCAGCAGTTCGGGGCGGATGACCTGCACCCGGTCGCCCCAATCGCTCCGCACGCAGAGGGCTCCGCCATCGTCCTCCAGGACCTTCATGGCCTGATCGCCAAGCTGGCGCAGCACGGCGGAATCGGGGCCGCTGAAACGAATTTGAATGCGCCCGCCGGCGCCGGGTCCGAGGAGGAACTTTTTGGCGATGGCGTTGGCGTTGGGATAATTGTCGTCGAGTTCTTTCTGAATCGTGGAGACGAGACCCTGGATCCTGCCGGGATCATCCACGTCGACCAGAAATTGCACGTAAGCCCGGTTTTCATTCTCCGGGGAATAGACGAGCAGGAAGCGCAGTCCGCCGCCGCCGATGAACGAGGTGATATGGGTCACGCCGGGCTGGCTTTGGATAAAGCGCTGGATGTCGCCGGCCACCGCCTCGGTTTCGCGAATATGGGTCCCGGATGGCAGAAAGACATCCACCATGAATTGCGGCCTCGTGGCCGGCGGGAAAAAGCTCTGGTCCACTTTGCGGAATCCGTAGATCGAAGCCACGAAGCCTAAAACGCATAGGATCACCACGGCCCAGCGGAACCGCAGCGCGAGAACGAGAAGCTTCCGATAGACGCGGAACGGCAGGGCACCGTAGGGATCGCTTTTTTCGGATTTTCCCGCGCCTGCGAGGGGCTTGAACATCATGTAGCTCAGCAACGGCGTGGCGGTGACCGAGGAGACCCAGCTCAGGCTCAGGGCGATGAGAATGACCCAGAAAAGCGAGTTGGTGTATT
>JBMOHI010000260.1:0-3868 GCA_049317925.1 Terrimicrobiaceae bacterium | reverse complement strand
CTCCTGCTCGGCACTGTGGTTGATGTTTTGGATGAATCCGCAGCGAAATCTCCAAAGGAAATCCACGAGGTGATCGGAGGAGCTCCTCTCATCCGGCCCAAGCTCCTCGAAATCGCCCGATGGATTGCGGAGTATTACTGCTGCCCGCTGGAGACGGCCATGGCGTGCGTGTTGCCCCAAGTGGTGCGCCAGGCGGAAGTCACCTCGCGCCGGTTGAATCACGTTCGCGTCCTGCGGACTCCAAGCGAGGACGAACTGGCCGCGTTGGAGCGGAAAGCTCCGCGCCAAGCCGATGCCCTGCGGGCCGCGCTGGCGGCCAAGGAACCGCGACCCGTGGCCGGGCTGGCCGAGACGGCCGGCGTCTCCGAATCGGTCTTCCGCGCCCTCGAACGCAATGGCTGGGTGGCGGTGGAGTCCGTCGAAGTGGCCCGCGATCCCTATGGCGGCGAATCGTTTTTGCCCACGACCGATCTTTCTCTCAACGATGAACAACGTGTCGCCCTGCAGGCGGTCAACGAAGCGGTGACACATCCGGCGACCAGCCTGCCGATTCTGTTGCACGGTGTCACAGGCAGTGGAAAAACCGAGATCTACCTCCAAGGCATCCGCCATGCCCTGGAGTTGGGAAAAACCGCGCTGGTCCTTGTGCCGGAAATCGCCCTGACCCCGCAGACGGTTGAGCGTTTCAAAGCGCGCTTTGCTTCCATGCAAGGCGAAGTCGCTGTGCTGCACAGCCACCTCTCGGCGGGCGAACGCTACGATGAGTGGAACAAAATTCATATTGGCGGTGCCCGCATCGTTATCGGCGCCCGGAGCGCGGTTTTTGCCCCGCTCGACCAGCTTGGCATCATCATCGTTGATGAGGAACACGAGGGCTCGTACAAGCAGGAGGAAGCCCCGCGCTATCACGCCCGCGACGTCGCGGTGCTGCGGGCGCGCCGCGAGAACTGCGCTATCGTTCTGGGCACGGCCACTCCTTCGATTGAGAGCTGGCACAACACCAGCAGTGGAAAATACCGTCTTCTTGTTCTCTCTCAGCGGGTGGACGACCGCCGTATGCCGGTGATCCGGGTGCTGGATTTGCGCCGGGCCGCGCGGGGCGGCGACGCGGTCTTTGCCCCCCAATTACTGACCGCCATGGAAAAACGGCTGACCGCGGGCGAGCAGACGATTCTCTTCCTCAACCGCCGCGGGTTTTCCACCACGATGTTGTGTCAAGTCTGCGGCCATGTCTGCCAATGCCCGAATTGCAGTGTCTCGCTGACCTACCACCGTGATGCCGGACACATAACCTGCCACATCTGCGGACACAATGAGCGTGCGCCCAAGGTTTGCCCGAACTGCCGCGATCCCGCCATCCGTCATGCCGGCGTCGGCACCCAGAAAGTGGAGGACTCCGTGCGGAAAATCTTCCCCTCTGCTCGGGTCGTGCGGATGGACGCCGATGCCATGACCCGCAAAGGTGCTTATCGCCAGACTCTCGGGGCCTTCAAAGAGGGGGCCATCGATATCCTGGTCGGCACGCAGATGATCGCCAAGGGTCTGCATTTTCCCAACGTGACGCTGGTGGGTATCATCAACGCCGACTTGGGACTGCATGTGCCGGATTTCCGCGCGGGGGAGAGAACCTTTCAGCTCCTGACCCAGGTGGCCGGCCGGGCCGGTCGCGGGGAAATGGAGGGCGAAGTGATTGTGCAGACGTTCACGCCATCCAGTCCCTCGATCCAGTTTGCGCGGCATCATGATTTCGAGGGTTTTGTCGGGCAGGAGTTGGAGTTTCGCGAACGGTTCGGTTTTCCGCCGTTCACGCGGATGGTACTCATCACCGTGCGCTCCCAGGTGCAGGAGCGGGCGGAATTCACCACCCAAACGCTGGTGCGCCGTTTGCGGGAAAACATTCCCGAGGGTTCCGTAGTGGGCGAGGCGGCACCGGCGCCACTGGAGAGAGCGCGGGGCTACCATCGTTTTCAAACCAGCCTGCGCGGTCCGGCCGTGCGGCCGCTGGCGGCGGCCATCCAGGCGGCCCTGGCGGGACTGACCCTGCCGGAGGATGTCTTCGTTGCGGTGGACGTCGATCCGGTGCAGCTTCTTTGACTTTCGTCATCGGTCATTAGTCATTAGTCCTTCCTCATGCACCTGCCTCCTGTTCCCCGTTTTCTCGTCCGCTGGACGATCCGGGCCGTGCTGGTGGTGATCTTCGTCGGTCTGCCGGGAACGATTTTGTATCTGCGCGAGGTGGGCATCGGCTTTGGTCTCAAGGAGCGGGTGGCGGAGGCACTGAGCGGGGAGGCGTTTCGCACCAGTATCGGACGGCTTTCCTTCGACCCGTTCAAGGGTCTGGTGGCCGAGCAGGTCGAGGTGATCGAGACGAAGGACCGGGAGCGAAACCTGGCCCGGATCGAACGCGTCGTCGTCTCCATCACGCTGAGCGACTTGCTGGCCGGGAGAATCTCGATCGACCATATTGAACTGGATGACACCGACGTGGCGATTCCGCTTGGCTCCGGACCGGGCGGGTCCCGCGTGAACCTGGCCGGAGTTTCCGCCCAATGCCTGTTCTTTCCCGGGCAGATCCGCATCAGTTACTTTGAGGGCAACGTGCAGGGTGTGCGGGTGCTCCTGAATGGGGAACTGCAGAATCCCCAGGCCTTTCGCCTTGAGCAACACGCGGCCCCGTCCGGTTCCTCCGGTGCCGGAAATTCCTATGGATCCCTGATTGAAACGTTCTCCGAGCTGCAGTTCCCCGGACAACAGCCGGAAGTGCGCGCCGAACTGAGCGGCGATCTCGCAGACCTCGCGACTTTGCAGGTTTCCAACATCAGCGTGCGCAGCGGTCCGGTCGTGGCACCCAAATGGCGGATCGAAGGACTCGACGTCGGGGCAGATTATAAGGAGGGAATCTTGACCGTCGGCAATCTCGTCGTGCGCGGGCGCGATGGCTCGTTGAATGCCTCAGGGCAATGGAAGGATAAGATTTTGGATTTCGAGGTCTCCAGTTCGCTGTCGCCGACCCCGTTTCTTGGCTTGCTGCCCAAAAATCCCGCCTTGCAGAGTCTCAAGTTCAAGGAAGCCCCGCTCCTCGAGGCGGCTGGTCAGGCGGTGTTTTCCTCGGCCCCGGCCACCTACAACGTCACCGGCTCCGTCCGGCTGGGAAAATTCGCATTCCGGGGGGTGAGCTTCGACTCCTTCGCCACCGACTTCGCCTACCGCGACGGCAAAGTCTTTGCCCGGGATGCGCGCCTTCAGGCGGACGAGGGGAAAATCGCAGCGGATATTCTCTTCGCTCCGGGGGATTTTCGTCTGCGCCTGAGTAACACCATTTCGCCGACCGTCTTCATTCCCTTGCTCGGTCCCAAGGAACAAGAGTTTCTCAAAATGATGGAGTTCCGCGATCAGCCGTACGTGGAGATCGATGTGCGGGGGACGAAGCCGGACATCGCCGCGATCAAGGGAACGGGCTTTTTGCGGATCGGGCGAACGGCCATGCGCGGTTCCTGGCTCGATTGGGGACAATCGAAGCTCGAGATTGCCGACCGCGCCGTCACCTATCGGGACCTCTATCTGGGGCGGGGCAAAGGCATGGGCTCCGGGACATTTGTCTATGATTTCGGCGGCCGTCAGGTGTTGTTAAAGGACATCGATTCCACCCTACCGCCGGTGGATGTGCTGATGTGGGTCGATCCGAAAATCGCCGAGGCGATCAAGCCGTATCGATTCCGCCAGCCGCCGAAGATTCATGTGGACGGGAAGGTTCACATGTCGGATGCGAAGCAGAACGACCTCTTCCTAAAAATCGAATCCGCCGAGGGATTGGACTACGATTTGCTCAGGCGCACTCTCAAGTTCGGCCGTACCGTGGCCGATGTCC
>JBMOHI010000259.1:0-3876 GCA_049317925.1 Terrimicrobiaceae bacterium | reverse complement strand
GGAATTCCTCGAGGCGGCGGGCGGGGTCGTCCGCATAATCCGGGCTGACGTCGAAGTAGTCCTTGATCGCGTACGGGCTTCCGGCCAGGCCCTTGAGAAGGTCGGGATCATCTGCGGGTTCGCCGATGGCGGAGTAATCGGTCGCGGTGGCCTGTTGGAGAACGCCCGTCGGCCAGACATGCGTGAAGCCCATCGCTTTGATCGCAGCAAGGGAGGTCTCATTCAGATCGGAGAATTTCCCCGACCCGTTTTCTTCGATCGTGCCATTCGGCTTGCGGGCTTCGTTCGTATTCCCGAACACCCGCGGCAGAAACTGGTAAATCCGGATTTTTTCCGCCGATGCCGCCGGGCCGGATTGCGCCAACACAGAGGTCAGCAGTGCGGAAAAAACTAGAGTAGGAAGAACAAGGCGAGGGAGCATGCGAGTCAAGGAAACGGAAATCATGGCAAAAGTTCGATTCGGTAGAAACGTTGTTGAAGACCGGATGTCGCGTCGTTGAACGTGGATTCCGCCGCACCCGTTGAAACCGGGGCGGTCACGGTTGAGCCGGGAAGGTCGGTGAGCCAGACGGCATCTCCGAGGGAATTTTTATACGTTACGCGATAGGTTTTCCCGGGAACTGCGGGCCAGCGGACTTTGAATTTTCCGCTGACATCCGGTTCGAGAACGGCGCGGAACTGCCGTTCGGGAACCGCGAAATCAAACTTGTTGTCGCCGACGGAATCCTCGATCGCTGCCGTCGGGACGGCAATGAACTCGGAAGGGTCGATGTTTCCATTGTCAACGACCTTCGGCGGTGCCTGGGCGGCGAGAGTCCCGCCATTCGCCGTCTGGTAAGCGGCGCTTGCGATGTAAAGCGTTTGAGGAACCGAGCCAAAGGTCTCGACGAGGTCAATGCTCCCCTCAAGCTGGCCTGCCGGGTTCTTATTCATCTGTCCGCTGAGTGAGCTGCCGCTGGAGTTGTGCCACTGCCAGCCGGCCCAGCCGTTTGTGGACTCCATGCAGAGGGCAGCTGCGGTCGAAGGCACGGCCACAAGACCCGCCTTGCCCCATCCGGGAAGCGCAGGCGTCGTCGCCGAGGCGAGGATCTGATTCGACACAAAGATGAAGTGGTCATTGGCATTCGCACTCCCCGCATACCATGTCGCGACGTAGAGCCGGGGCCCGCGAATCGAGGCATAGATCGTCATGCCGGGATTGCTAAGCAAGTAGCCCGACGGAGCTGTCCCCGACATCGCAAAGGCTGGCGGATCCGCGCTTGGAGGGGCACTTGCGATCAGGAAGTCCGCCGTGGGCTGGGAAGAACCCGCACTGTTTACGGCGACGATCGTGTAACTATACGAAGTCAGCGGAGAGACCGTCGTATCGGAGTAAGCAGCCTGCGAACTTGTGCCGAGCTCGGCGCCATTGCGGAAGATGCGATAGCTGGTGGCGTCGGCGACCGGCGTCCACGTGAGGTTGATCCGCGTTCCCGACGGGGAGTCCCCGGCGACATTGGTCGGAACGGTGGGCGGCGTGGTGGCGCTGCCGTCGTCCTCGACGAAGACATGCTGGATCTCGGACTTACTCGTGTTGTTTTTTGAATCGGTCGCCTCGATGTAATAATCGAGAAGTTTGCCGCGGAAGCCCGAGAGGTTCGCGTTGCTGATTTTGACAAAGTAATAATCCGCCAGTTCGGGTGGCGTGATGAAGTAATCGATCTGACCGTTGCTTGCCGCGGCATTCAACTCGGTCTGGGTTTTCGGCAGCACACGTTTCGTCATTGGAATCGTCATCCACGACCCGACATCGCTTCCGCCCGCATACGTCTCATTCTGGTTGTTAGCCATCGTGTTCATCCCGTCGTTGTCCACGCGCACTTTGACGTTGATGGCAGCAACCCCGCTGATGTCGTAGGCGTGGGTCCAGATGTAGAACTCTGACGGCATTTTCTTCAGATAGTTCGTATTGCCGCCGGGGATGCTGTTGAACCATCCGAAAGTGTAGCCGCCCGGATTCCACGGAAACCGCTGCGGGCGCAGGACGGATGGCGCCGTGCGGTCGTTTGCGAGACGCGCATTCACATAAGTGGTGAGCTTCTCGATCGCGCGTCGCGTCGCGAGGCTGGGCTTGACCTCATCGTCGTTGCCCAGACCGCCGTAGTAGTTGAAGCCGGAATCGAGTCCGCCGAGGTAGATGTGCCAGGCGAGCTCGACGTCGTTCGGACTCTGCCACTGGCCGGAATTCAAGTTGTCGTAGGGATCCTGAATTTTCCACGCGTTGACGGTCCCTCCCTCGTCCCGCAGCATCTGCTCGGCGGTCTCGCACCAGTTGGCACCGGTGATCACCGGTGCCCAGCTCCAGAATTTCAGCGCGAAGCCGGGTGTCTCGAGATCGACCACCGTGCCCGGATACTTTGTCGTGCTGGTGGTTTTTCCGACCGGTGGCTCGATCCACTTGAGAAAGTACGGACTACCATAATCCGACTCGGGAAAGATCCACGCCCCGTCCTCGACGTGCGCAAACTGGCCGGCCGGTGGCGGTTTGGCATTGACGAGATCCTGGATCGCACAGACGGCGTAGCCATTGTTCTGGCAGGAATTGAAGAACGAAGGCGTAGACTCAAAATACGAACTGCTTCCACCGCCCCACGCGTTGTCGCCATCGGTGCAGGGCAGGACGACCACCGGCCGCGCAGGGTCGGTCGAATACGGCGCGATGTTCCCGCTGATCATCCCCACCTGCGCTCCGCTGTAGCCGGCGACGTAACTCAGGGCATCATCGGAGGGCACAGCGATGATGGATTTCTCCTGACCGCTATTGGGGTTGACGTATTTGACGCGATGCAATTGATAGGCAAAAGGAGAGACGTTCCAGGCGGCCTGGCCCGGGTTCGGTTCGTTGAACCACCACCCGACGGTCGGAGAGGGACCAAGCTGGTCGGCCTTGTTCGGCGGGCTCGACTTGATTTGAAAACTTCCCGTTGGATTCGCCTTCGTGTTGTAGGTTGGGCAGGTGCGGCTCAAGTGATGGCTTGCGACGATGGTCCACTCGTAACCTTCGTCGGCAAGGACATCGATCATCTCGGACGTGAAGGCCATTTCCGTCGGGAAGAACCCCTTCGAATGGTCGCTTAAATTCGCGTTGCCACCCCAGGCCTTCCACCACGCCTGCTTGAAGATTTGAATTTCCTTCCGGAACACCGCCTTGGGGATCAATGGGCCGAGCGAATGATGATAAGTAAACCCCACGAGATCCATTCGGCGACTCCCGCCCGCCAGTCCGGCCCCGGCGTTGCCGGCCGTCGTCCAGTTCCTCGCCTCGCGATTCCCGCTCCACCATCCGCTACCGTATCCAAGCTGGTTGTTGGCTCCCAGGCTCCGGATGTTGTCGATCAGCGAGCCGCTGTAACTCATGCAGAAACCAGCCTGCGTTGATATTCCGGCCAGCGAGTTCCTCGGTCCGCTCTGATAGGCGTTCTGGCGGTCGGCGAGACCAAAAATGTCCGTCAGATTATTGTCAGGGTGCCCGGTGCCGGTGCCGTAAGTCTGCCCGCCTTTCAGCACTATCGAATCCCACGCATACTGCATCCGGCTTGTTTGCGCGCCGTTTCCATTCCATTCCGGCCAGTAGACCGGCTGATGGTTATGCCAGAACCGCGACACATAGACCGTGTCCCCCGCCCAGGACGACACCGGCATACTTATCGCCAACAAGCCAATCAACAACCATATCAAACAGCGTCTTGAACAGTTCAAGGTGTTTGAGGGGAACAACACGGCTGGGGGTAAAGGAGGCTATCTAGCGAGGGATCGCGTCGGCCGGGCGGGACACCTGGAACCCGTTAAAGTAGGCGTCGCCGGTTTCGCTGTCCTGGTCAAAAATGGCAAAGCTTT
>JBMOHI010000258.1:0-3898 GCA_049317925.1 Terrimicrobiaceae bacterium | reverse complement strand
CAGCTTCCTCCGCACCATCATCCGGCTGGTCACCAGCGTGGCCAAGCGACTCTAGGGCCCCTCGCCGTGAGGGTTCAGAATGGCCCGCAGACTTTCACGGAACGCTGTCGGGGAATGCTCAGCCCTCATGCGGGCCTGTGCGGCAGTTTGCAGGGCCTTCCACTGCACGCGGTCTTCATGCAGGCCGATGGCGGCGGCGGCAAAGGCGTCCGCCGCATCCTCCGCGGCCATCTCGACGCCGGGCTCCCAATTGACCTGGCGGGCCATGAGAAGCGTGCCCACCACGGGCAGCCCGGCGGCGGCGGACTCAAGAACCTTGGCCGGAACCCCTGCGGCAAAATGCACCGGCGCGAGGAAGACCCGCGCGGCGTTGTAAAATGGCGTGAGATCGGCCGCACTCCCCAGCAAGCGCACGCCGGGAGCCCGCAATTCGTGCTGCCGGTGATGGAGTTGTCCGACCACGGATAGCGTGGCCTGGGGCAGGGCCTGGCGGACCTGCGGCCAGCACTCGCGAAGGAACCAGGAGAGGCCCTGCCAATTGGGAGAATTTGTTTCCAACAGACGACCAATAAAGAGGAATCCCTGGCGCTCCTCCCACGGGGGAACATCAGACACACAATCCACCGAGTGACTCAGAGTGTGAACCGGTCGTCCGAGCCGCCGGAAGGCCGCCGCCTCGGCCTCGTTTACACAGACAATGGCGTCCGCCGTTCGGGCCAGCGCGATCTCCGCCGCGATGCGAGCCACGGCCTCCGCCTCGCTGAAGGGACGCCCTTCCCGCGCGGCCCGTAAAATGTCCCGCTGCGTGGCCAGCGCCTCCGAATCGTAGATCACCCTCGCGCCCTGGAAGAGATCGGGTTGCCCCTCGACGATGCCCCGCACAAAGGCCATGTTCTCCGGTCGGCTGATCAGGATGGCATCGTAGAACCCGGCGCGCTCCTGGAGAAATCCGGCCAGACCGTCGCCGCCGCGATGGGTCACGATTTCAACCTCCCACGGAATCTCGGCCCGGGCCGCCGCCCAGTCCACGGTCAGACTGTGCAGGGGAAAATGGGTGACGAACCATCCACAGTCCTGCGCGGCCCCCAGCAAGCTGCGTGCGCGGGGAAAACCGGAACCCGCGGCCTGCATGGGCACTTCATTGTCGATGACCAGAAGGCGGGGCCGTTTCGGAACCCGCGGACTGCGGGCGAACAGCACATGGGATTCGCCCGGAGTAAGGTGTTCCTTCTCCAGAACCTCGCGATGCCGGCTCAGAAAGAGATCGCGGTTGCGGATCTGGGCGCCGACTCCATCGCCTTGTTTGACCTCGCTGCCGAATTCAAAATGGTCCGCCGCCATCGTCGGCTCATAGACCACCCGGTAGCCTTCTTTGCGCAGGCGCAGACAGTAGTCCGTCTCCTCATAGTACGCCGGAGCATAGGCTTCATCGAATCCACCCAGACGGATCCAAAGATCTCTCCGGGTCAACAGACATGCACCGGAACAGTAATCGACGTCGCGGCGGAACATCGCCTCGCCCGCCCCGGATTCCGAACCGCGCGCGTAACCAAGACAGCTCGCATCGGACCAAATGATGCTTCCGGCTTCCTGCAAGCGGCCATCCGGCAGGATGAGCCGGCCACCCACTGCGCCAACGTCCTCCGCGGATTCCAGCGTTTGCAGTGCGGCCGCCAGGGCCCCGGGACGCAGAAAAGCGTCGCTGTTGAGGAGGAGCAGAGCGCGGCCCTGCGCGACTTCCGCTCCGCGATTGCAGCCGAGGAGGAATCCGACGTTCGACGCATTGCGCACAATCTTGGCCCCATCAATCCGGCCGAGTAACGTTGCCGTCTCATCGCGGGAATCGTTGTCGAAAAGTATGATCTCCAGGGAAGGCCCTCGTTGTTCCAGCAGGGCCCGCAGGCACCGCAACGTCAGGTGGGCTTGATTCCAAAGAACGATCACGACCGAGATATCCGGGCTGTCGGTCTTCGGAAAAACGAGCCGTTCGTCTGAGGCAAGAAAACGCAGGAGTTCCGTCCGGGCGGATGCGGTGAAGGCGGCTTTCGCATCACCGGCCGGGGCCGCCGGTTCATCCACTCCCTGTTGAGCGCGGCGACCGAAGCGCAGCGGGCGGCGGAACGTCACGATCTGCCAGGCATTCCGCGCCTCGCGCTTCAAATTGCGCCGCACGCGTTGCAGGTTCTTCTGCACCGCTTGCCAGGGCGGCAAAGGCTTGGCGTTGACAAGATCATTGATCTGAACTTTGAGGGCATCGCATTCCTTCACCACGTTGCCTGCGTATTCCTGCGTCAGAATCAGCTTGTCATGGATCTCGTGGAACTTGCTTTCGGCTTGCCGGGCTTCGGCACGGGCTTGGGCCTGCACATCCGCCAGTTTCCCGGCCAGAATGTCGCGGGCGGCGGCGGCCTCGGCTAGTGCCGCCTTGCCCAGCGCCAGTTCGTTTTCCAGTTGTCTGGCATAAAGGCCGCCTTCCTTCTGTGCATCAAGGGCTTGCCGGAGCTCGTCCCTGGCCTCCTGCGCCTCCTGAATGGCATCGCTCTCAAGGTAAAGGCTGTCCGGCATCTCATCGATCGGTCTATCCGACGCAAGGGCCAGGAGATAGCGGGGCTTGGGCAAGCCCGGCGAGACATCGTACGTTTCACGACCGCACCGCTCGTAAGTCAGAGCGGGAGTTTGGCGGGACGGAGGATGAGAGGGATCTCCTACTATAGCCGAACCGAGAATCGTCCGCTGACCCTGCACCGAAATATGCGCAAAGTGCCGTTGTAACAACGTGACAAATTCCGAACCTGTGAGTTCGCAGATATGATAAGGGTTGATTTCGGTCGAAGCTGATAAGTAGGTATCCCGCTCCGGCGAACTAATTATCAATCGACCACCCGGACGGAGCACGCGCTTCACCTCGGTGAGAAACTCCTCGTGTTCCCCGAAATGCTCGATCGTTTCGAAAGAAACCACCATGTCCACGCTGTGATCCGGCAGGGGAAGACGCCGCGCATCGCCCTCCAGAAAACTCAAACCGGACCGGATATAGGCTTTTTGGGCGTGTGCGACAGCGGCAGAATCCAACTCCACACCAACAACGGAGCGGGCTGTTTGGGCCAGCAATGCGCTGCCGTAGCCTTCCCCGGCTGCAACATCCAGCACATCCAGTCCGCGACACAGACTGCGAGCCAGAAAATAGCGATGAAAATGCTCAATACGGACCTGAGATCCGGCCCCGGGAGTCAGGCGTTCGCCGGTCCAGTCCATCGGCACATGTGCCTCGGGAAGTTCAAAACTCTCGCTCATAACTGTTGGACCATCTCAACGACTGAGTAGATCCCATAACTCCTGTTGGAGTCCTCATTGGGCAGATGGGCGGTCAGATGGGGAATACCGGATGATGTTTTATAGGCGAGATGGAATCTTGCGGGTAAGGACGGTTGCTTCCAGATATCATACATATCAAAGCGGGAGAGTCCCTTGGGCTTGAAGACAGGGCGGCTCTGCTGCATCCATAACTGCGAGGAAATCTGGTATGTCGCGCCGTAGAGGATGGGAAGGGAAGCTGTTTCACGGACCAGGGTCTGCATGGCCAAAGGTTCTTTCGCCTTGTTGGGCAAAAGCGAGGGCACGCAAAGCAGGACCACCGCCCCCACGGCATAAATCGCCACAAAATAGCCAATGGCATAGCGGGCGAGACGCTCGGAGAAAGCAACTCCCGCCAGGATCAAGCCGGGCGCCGCAATGGAGGGCCAGTTAGCCTGGACGGGCGCGCGAAGGGCGCTCAATAGAAAGAACACAAGCGGCACGAAGGCAAAATACTTCACGAGCAGATCATTGCGGTTGGGGGATCTCAAACGCCCCGCGGCCAGAATCAGGAACGGACTCATGATCAGGATCTGCCCTCCCA
>JBMOHI010000257.1:0-3906 GCA_049317925.1 Terrimicrobiaceae bacterium | reverse complement strand
CCCGTCAGCGCATCAAGCGCCTCGGAGCGTCTCCCGTAGTGATCGTATTCGTCCGTAAGTCCCGATTCTAGCAAGTAGGAACTGGCAAAGTATCGCCGGGACGGATCTTCCTCGCTCGCGATCTCCCCGCCCAGTGCGGTCAAGCGATCCATCGGGCTGTCCGGGATTTCGCATTGGCGCAGTTCGTTGCCGCCCATCCAGGCAGCGAGGCACGGATGCGACCGCAGTTGCCGGATCAAGGTCCGCACCTGATGTGTGTAAATCCCGTGATCCACGTTCTGGGCCTGCACGGAATTGGCCACCGGAAAATCATGCAGAACAAGAATGCCGAGGCTGTCACAAAGATCGTAGAAGACATCCAGTTCCTTGGCATATCCGCCCCAAAATCGGATCACGTTGACGTTTGCCTCCTTCGCCATCCGAAGGGCCCACTCGTACCGCTCAGCGGCATTGGTGAAGTCCAGGGTTTTGTCCAATGTGGGCCAGTTTCCCCCGCGGGCGAAAATCGGCACGCCATTGACATTAAGTGTGAGTTCGACATCCGTGCCGGGATTACGTTGCCAGGAGATTGCCCTGATGCCCACCTTGTGACGCACCGGTGCACCCGTAGTGCTACTCGCGACCAGCTCGTAAAGTGGCTGCTCGCCCGCGCCGTTCGGCCACCAGAGTTTTGCGGACGGAATGGAAGCGGCCAACTCGAAATGCCCGGACGGATCCGTCAGGGCGATTCCCTCCCAGCAGATTTCGCCACGAGGATCATGAAGCCGGATATCCACGGGTTCATCCCCCAACGCATCGTGAAGGTTTCCCCGGATCACCACATCCGCCTCTTCGTCCTCGGCTCTCGTCGTTTCCAGCCAGAGGTCAGCCACAGCCTCCGGCGCGCGCGTTTCGATCCGCACCGGTTGCCAGATGCCGGCGGAGACGACGCGGGGAAAATCATTGCCACCCAGTAACTGCGAAGGTTTCAGATACGTGTCGCCGAGCGGATGGTCGATTTGCTTGGGGCATCCGGCCAGGAGCGACTCCCGGGTCGCTTCCGTTGCGACACACTCGCGCAGAATGTGTACCAGAATCTCGTTCGAGCCCTCCCGCAGGGACTCTGTCACATCGACCGCGGGGCCGCCAAACATGCCCAGATACGATGCCACGGGGATCCCGTTCACAAAGACTTCACATTGCGGATCGACCCCCTCAAAGACCAACCAGACCGGATCATGGTCATCGGACAACTCCCAATCGAACTCTTTGCTCAGCCATTTGTGCTTTCTCTCCCAGTCCATGGCCTGGATGAATCCGAGCTCCTCCGAGATACTCGTGAGCCTGCCGGCCCTCATCAGAGCGGCGTGTATCCCCCCCGGCACGTCACAGGGAATCGCATCCTTCTCCAAGGGAAGGGTCGCGACGTCCGAAAAGAAAAGTTCCCATTCACCGCAGAGGCTTAGCTTTCTGACGGCGGAGCGTCGCCCGACATGCGAAGACGGATGCGCTAGCCCTATGCGATCCGGGGCGGGTTCAGTGGCATTCGTTTCGGTGGACATGGACGGCGGTGATCGGAAATCGGTTGATAGAGGGCCCAATGTTGACGGATGTTTTCGGGCGGTTAAGGTTTTGAAAATGTTACGCGCAACAGCTCTGAACACGCTCTGGAGTGAAGTATTATCCGGCAAAATGATTACGTCAACATTTTCTCCGGCAAGCCTGTTCCGGCACGTCCCGCGATCATGAAATCCCGTCCCACCATCCGCGATGTGGCTGAGCTGGCGAAGGTCTCAGACATGACGGTTTCCCGCGTTCTCGCCGGGAAAGCCAAGCATGGCGCGGCGACCACTGAGCGCGTGATGAAGGCGGCTGAGGTTCTCGGTTATCGTCCGAACGGATTTGCCCGACAGCTCAGAAACAAGGACCAACCGATTGTGGGTGTCATTTTCACCCGGATGCCGGAAAGCTCGGCCACCCTCGATCTTTTCGAGTCCAAGATTCTTGGGGCACTGGAGGCGGAACTGATCGAAAACCGCGTCCCGGTCCTCCTTTCCTCGGTCAGTGCTGCGGAGATCGAGGCGGGCACGATGCCCGACATCGTGACCCAGGGCTATGTGGACACCATTGTGTGCCTTTTTCTTGAGAACCCGACCTACGTGGCCTCGCTCAAAATCCGGACCCGACACCTCATCCATATCGGGCGCACAGACGCCTCTGTCGCCCAGGTGGACACGGACAATCGGTCCGGCGCACAGATGGCCGCACGCCACCTCCACTCGCTCGGGCATCGCGACATCGTATTGGTTCGCCCGAAGGAATACGTCATCGACCACATCGAGCGGGTGGAGGTTTTCGTTTCCGAGTTTGTCGCGCTAGCCGGCGCCGAGGGGCGCGTCCGCTTTGCCGAGTGCAGCGTCTGGAATGACGACTTCACCGAGGCGGCTCTGGAACAAATCCTGAAACCGAAATTGCCCGACGCGATTTTTTGCACCAACGATTTCCTTGCCTTGCAGATCCTGCGTGGCCTGAAGCACCGCGGAGTCACTGTCCCGGATGACGTCTCGCTCATGGGATTCGACGATATGGAACTCGCGGTGTATTCCGACCCGCCCCTGACGACCATCGGGATCGACAAGCTGGCTATCGGTAAAAAGGCGGCTGAACTCGCCCTTGGATGCCTGAGAGGAGAATCCGGCCCCCCTGGCGGTCCCTGCATTCTACCCGTCCACCTCATCGAGCGGTCCTCAACTGGCAGGCGAGCCTGACTTGAGTTTCAGCGGTCTGCCAGCTGCCAAAACCACCGCTCCTGTTCGACCAATCCCGAGGTAAATGCCGGCGGGTGAGGTTTGGCCTTCGCGACTGCCGTTCCACGGAGGGCGGCGATTGAGGGAACCGTTTCCGCTTCTCGGATATCCTCACAGCGAACACTTTTCAATACTGGTGCGGCCAGTTTTTAACCATCGACCGATCGTTGTATGTCTGCCCGCTCCAAATTCCTCATCTCGTCACCATGCTATTTTCAGGCACCTGAGCGCCTGTTTTTTCGTTCCGCCCTTGCTGTGCTGCCGCATTCGCCATTGTGATTTGCAGGGGATCTCTTGCCGTTTCCCCGGGGAAAAATCAGTAAGGCGAAAAAAATAGAAAAATAGTGAAAATATTTCTTGCCCTTAGCGCTGCAGTCAGGGAATGTGTTGGCGTCAACATAGCTTTTAACCAATCACCACCCATGAAACTCACGACCAAATACATTCTTGTTGCTTCTCTGGCTGTCGCAGTGCTCGATTCGGCATCAGCTCAGGTCATTACGTATCAGTCAGCAGGAGCTGGCGTTTTTGACCCAATGCCTGTTCTCTCAGATGATGCGGCGAATGCGGGATCATCGTTTCTTTCAGGATGGAGCTTCTCCTCTGGGTCGGCGATTTTTGGATCGTCGCTTGTGAAAATCAATGACGGCATTTTCTTTGAAAACGTCTTGGACCGGGGTAACACCACTTTCACCCTGACGCCGTCATCGGGTGCGGTTGTGGTTGTTGATTTCACATCGGGCCTTTTTCTGACGGGAATCAATACTTACGCCGCTTCGGGATCAGGCCAACTGCGCTCAGCGCAAGACTATGGACTTGAATACTCACTCGTCGGGAGCTCGTCCTACACGTCTTTGTTCACTTCCCTCAATACCTCGGATCCGAACAACATTAACTCGGGCAACACTTCGACGAAAGTCCTTCTCGACTTCACCGGCTTGGGCGGTGGTGGGCTCAATAATGTGGATTCACTACGGTTCACCTTTGCTACGGTTGGTGGGAATGAAACCATGTATCGAGAAATCGATGTGATCGCCGTTCCTGAGCCATCGAGTGCCATGATGGTGATCGGTGCCGCCTTCGGAGGCGTGGCCCTGTTGCGCCGTCGCCGGGTTTAGTC
>JBMOHI010000256.1:0-3915 GCA_049317925.1 Terrimicrobiaceae bacterium | reverse complement strand
TCGCAGTTGATATTGCAAAACGGCGAGGGTTGCAGCACGACCAGCCGCAGCCAGGATTCGCTTTCCGGAGCAGGCGCGGGAGGATTTCCGGTTTCTGTGTTTACGTCCATTTCAGTAGTCACGGCACTCCGTTGCCGTGTCCGCTTCGCCTCAACGGAGTGAGGCGACGACAATGGTCTTCGCCTAAACCGAAGTCATCCGGGCGGGTAGGACCTACCAGTTATGCCAATTGCCCCAGCCGCCGCCGTTGCGCCAGCCATTGTGCCAATTGTGCCATCCGCCGTTGCCCCAAGCATTGCGCCACCACATCAAATCCGCGCCGTCTGCGGCCGGACCGTTGCCGGTGCGAATGCCGTTGTTGGGATTTTCGCGAACCTGATCGCGCAACTTCTGAATTCGGGTGTCCAGCGACTCCGTGGACTTGGCGGGAGTCTGGGCGGCCGGGCTGCTTTGAGTGGCGGCGAAGGCGAGCGCCCCTCCGAGAAGCAAGGCCTTGAGCTGGCCGGTCAGTTTCGCGTTGGATGATTCGTCGGGTTTGCTGTTCATGGTTATTCTCCTTTGATGAGCTGGGCGGCTGCTTTCTGCACAGCCTCGGATTCATATTTGAGGAAGGCGTCGTGAAGTTTGATGTCGAAAAGAAAGGCGCTGCCGTCGCCGGTGCTGGTGTTCAACTCAAAGAGAGCGCCGTTTTTCTTCCCGATCCAGATGGTGGAAGGACCCGAATCGTCGGAGTCCTGCCCCGCGCCGAAGGATGTGGCGAAAACCCGCTTTAGATTCAAAGTGTCTTGGCCGTCATTGGTGTGGAAGGCGATGCCGTAGAGTTTTCCTTCGAAGTAGTAGTAGAGGATGGTCTCGAGAAGAACCGGGCCGAGGGCCAGGGGCACCTTGGCTTCGCCACCATCGAACTTTTTGTAAATCTTGAGCGAGCCGCGATCCTGTTCGATTTCCAATCCCTTAGCCGCGGAAAAGTCAGACCCGAAGGCGAGACCGCCAAAACCCTTGACCGCATCAAGCTGCGCGATGTTGGTCGGGGAATCCTCCTTCGACGGCGGCTGGGTCGGATCGACTTTGGAGTCCTGCGCGGAGGAGAGTGAAGGGAAAAATCCTGCCACCGCGAGGGACAGGCTCAACAACCGGACGCTTTTGAAGGTGATCATCGGGGTGATGTTGTTTTGGTTGTAGTTGGCGGGTTCGGGCTTTGCAAGATTTATTCGGGATTGGATTTACCTGAAGCGCTTTTCAATCGCCGCCCAATGCGGTTGAGTTTTCATGGCGCGGCGCGATGGGACAAGATTTGGCGACAATTGCTTCCCTGTTACTCTCTGGGTGAGGTCGGTAATTTGGAGTCGTGAAATCTGAAGAATGGATCGATTGCGAATCAGCAAGGATCGCTTCCGAACGCCCAAAGTGGAGCCTGCCAGAGATTCGCGCCATCCGGCGCTTGCCGAAGCCTCACGCCGATTTGGTGGCGCTCGCGGAAAGCTCAACTCATTGGTGGCAACTGCTGCAAACGGCCCCTGTGCTCGCTTTCATGGTCGCGCGGTGCTGGCATTTTGATGGACTTCCCGAGGAAGGGGCTCCGGCTCGAATTCCACAATACCTTCTCTTGCGACGCGCGGCGCTGTGTGGGGTTTTGGGGTTTCCACCCGGTGAGAAGACGGTTCGGCTCCTGTCCAAAATTGATCTCTATTCTTCCGGGAACTGGATTTCATCCCTGCTTTTTCTTCGGGAGTCATTGCGTTGGGATCCTCTGGCTTACGACATCTTCGAGAAAACGGCTCGCATCACGGAAGGTGAAATCGATTGGCTCGTTGGTGGAACTCTTCCTTGGATAAAAGAATTCTTAAACTGGGGTGGAACTAGTGACCTGAAGTGGTTTTTTCGGATGCCGACGGCTAAACGCCATTGGATCGGAAATCTTTTTCAAAAGGCAGCAACCGGATTGAACGAAACCGAAGCTGCCTTTCTGGAACCACCTAATGTTTCCGTGGTTTTTCGATCCGCTCGCAAAGCGATTGCTTATCTGGAAGGATACCGTTCTAGGCGGGCGGTTATTGAAAAGGCTGAGGTTGAAGTCTGTCGCCATGTTGAAACTCGATTCTGGCCGGAGCCACCCATTGAACCGTCGGGTAGAATCCTGCCCGTGCTTTCCAGGGAGATGCTCACAACCGAAGGGACGCTTTTGCGGCACTGTGTGTCCGAGTATGCAGCACGGATTCTGCGAGGGACGTTCTACGTTTATCGCGTTCATGCCTCCACGCGCTGCACTTTGGGCATTCGCTACGATCAAGGCGTTTGGCTTCTTGATGAGCTTCGGGCAATGAATAATGATCGGGTCACTGATCCTGCCATCATCAAAGAAATTCAGGCATGGCTCGATTCGGCTCCTGCTGAGAAACGAACTGTCTCCCCTCGTTCCAACTATCTTCTGGCCGTTTCGGAAAGGTGCGGTTTGCGGATTCGTCGCGTGTCCAAAAAATCTCTTCGAAGCAGAACAAATGACTTTGAAGGCTACGCTCCGCGATGAATTCTGCCGCCATGCCGCTGAAACAGGATCTTGAGCGATTGTCCGCTCTTGCTTACC
This sequence comes from Terrimicrobiaceae bacterium, assembly GCA_049317925.1. Classification (GTDB taxonomy): domain Bacteria; phylum Verrucomicrobiota; class Verrucomicrobiia; order Chthoniobacterales; family Terrimicrobiaceae; genus CAMASH01. Next base: position 1,331 of record JBMOHI010000256.1, on the reverse strand, counting down.
GCCGACGAGAGTGGTCGGAGGACGACATCCGTCGCTATCATGCCTTGATTCGCAAAAGAGGCCGCGAAGCCGTTGCTGCGCTGAATTCTTTACACCGCTGGATGTTGGTTCCCATCACCCTCTGGCCGCTCAATTTTCATGATGTGTTTTGTGCCGCCCTCGATTCGCTCGAGGCTGAGCACCCGTTGGACCCCGACATGGTGTTTCTCCTGCAAACATTGCCGGAGCCGCCGACGGAGGAAATCTGCGGTGTGGTGGCAGAACACGAACACCTGGTTCAGAATGGTCGCTATGAGGAGCTCGTGCGGACTGCGACAAAGTTCGACTCCATTGAAAAATTGGTGACCCGCAACCCGGAGTTTCAACGCGAATGGCAGACCATCAAAAGCCACTGGGACATCTCGCGCTTTGCCAATAAGAAGAACATTCTTCGCCGGTCCTTCTCCAGTGAACGCAACCTCCGGCAGGAATTCAAAGTGGATTGGTCCAAACCCCGCCAGCGGTTTCAAGCCGCCTTCGATGCCTTTTGCTCGCGGTGGAACCTTTACGGCATGGAGGGTGACAAACCGCTCGTCACAAAACTTTCGATCAACCTGACCGCCCACGGCACGATGGTTTTCATCCCGGCCTACTGGTCCTTCGATGCCAAGCGGGATGTGCGCTGGCATGCTGTTATGAAACTCCATCGCGCCCGCTCGCTGAAGAAGCAAGGTGATGGACTCGCCGAAGGACTGGAAAGACGCCTCACCGATGCGGAGAAGCTCCGCTTGCTTGATACCGAGGCAAAGGAGTTGAAGTTGAAAGGCGATGCCCGCCATGCCTTTCTTTGCCAAGGGCTCGGATTGGTGGAGGGAACTGATCCCAAACGATTGTCGAGACTAAGGAAGTTATGAGAAACTGTGGCTCCTGCACTCGCCTTGTTGATCAACAGCGCACCCCTGTTGATCGCCGGAAATTGGAGTGGGTTTGGATCACATGATGAGTAAACTGTCTTTCACTACTGGTTCCGGACGGAAGGTATATTTCGAGCAGTTGACAATCCGTATTTCCTCGCTTGGCTTCTTGGAAGGCAGCCCGGAGCGCATTCGGTCGGCGGTGCTTCGTCGCCTTCCTGGCGAGGTCTGCGGCGTCTCCGGACAGTGGGGACTCTTTCTGCGAGAGCCGCCGCCCGGGCCGCTTCCAGCGTTTACGTTTATCGCCCAGTTTCACAGCGCCCCTATTGGGGCGGAAGCAAATTCCTCCTCGCTGGTCGTCGTGTGGTTCGCGAACACCCTGCCGGATTGTCTGCCGGTAGAGTTGTTGACACAGTTAGAAGGAATTGAATGGGAGAA
>JBMOHI010000255.1:0-3923 GCA_049317925.1 Terrimicrobiaceae bacterium | reverse complement strand
ACACCTTCGATCTGCTCGATATGTTCGACCAGCCGTCTGGCCACTTCCACCCCGCGGGTGGGAATTCCAGCCACGACGAGACGGGCGACATCAGAATTTCGCTCCACAATTTCGTGGGCGATGCGGCGGATGGCTTTGCGGATCGCATCCGCATCCATCACCAGGAGCGTTGTTGTTTTTTCTTTCATTCCCTTCGCCGCCTCTCAGGGCCGCATTAAAGGTTAAGGTTTGTCAGGTCTCAGGCGGCTCGCTGCGGCCGGACCCGTTCGTCCCGCCAGCCGGACCGGTATTTCACGATCCAATCCAGCAAGGCGCGCTCGAAACCGATGTCGCGACCCGCTTTCTCACTTTCGATCCATTTGTGCCGTAGGATTTCCTCCCGTTCGGCTAAAAATTCCTTATACAAGACGGAGTTCTTCACCAGATCCGCGCCCTCGGTTCTTTGGGGATTCATCGGGGACAACATAAGGACCCAAGGCGCGGAATTGTCAAACGGATTCTCTGAGAATGGGAAAAATGATTTATTATAAACAACTGATCTTAAATTGATTATAAAAAATTTCTTAGCGGACTTTTTCCTTAACTTCCTTAGGCATTCTCCACGCTCCGGCGGATCTGGCTGGCAATGCGGACGAACTCCGCGGTCACGGCACTATCCAGGTCAGCGGCCACCACCGGACGTCCAATGTCGCCGGATTCCCGGATCGCCATCTCAATCGGAATCTGACCCAGCAACGGAACCTGGAGCCGCGTGGCTTCGCGCTGTCCGCCCCCCGAGCCGAAGATATCGTAACGAACGCCATCACTCGGACACAGAAAATAGCTCATGTTTTCCACCAGCCCGAGGACCGGGACATTGGTTTTGTGAAACATCGCAACCGCCTTGCGGGCGTCGATGAGCGCGACCTCCTGCGGCGTGGTCACAATGATCGCGCCGCTGAGCGCGATGGTCTGCACGATGGTGAGTTGGATGTCGCCCGTTCCCGGCGGAAGATCGAGAATGAGGTAATCCAACGGCGCCCAAGCCACCTGACGAAGAAACTGCTGGGTGTACCGCGTGACCATTGGCCCACGCAGAACCGCCGGAGAACCGTCGTCGAGGAGAAAACCCATGGACATGAGTTTGATCCCTTCGCGTTCAATCGGAATGATGCGGTCCTGTTCGTCGGCGGTGGGCCGTTCATTGCTGCCGAACATGAGCGCGATGCTGGGCCCGTAGAGATCGCAGTCGCACAGTCCGGCCGAGGCTCCGGTGGCGGCGAAAGCCAGGGCGAGATTCGAGGCCACGGTGGACTTCCCCACCCCGCCCTTGCCGCTAGCCACGGCGATGACATGCTTCACACCCTCAATTTTGGCCGGACCGGGCACGCCCGCCGCCTGGGCCGGGGCTTGGATATCAACCTTGATCTCGACGCGTCCGATCCCGGGCAACGCGGCAAGGGCGGCGTTCGCCTCATCGCGGATTTGCCGCGCCACGGCCGGTTCGCCGGTCGTGATGACCAATTGCACAGAGACGTCCGCGCCCTGGACCGCGATCTCCTTGACCAGTCCGAAGGAAACAATGTCACGGGAAAAGCCGGGATATTTGACCCGCCGGAGCGCGTCACGAAGGGTTTGTTCATCAAGAGATGGCATGGGTAGTGAATATGCGCACGGTTCCCCCGTGGACAAGAGAAGTCAGAAGGATTTTCGCAAATGGCTGGGACGGATGCCCAGTTGCTCGCGATATTTCGCCACGGTGCGGCGGGCGATGGGCAGTCCGCGCTCCGAGAGCATGGCCACGATATCCTGATCGCTCAGGGGATGCTTGGTGTCCTCGACGCGCACGATCTCGGCGATGGCCTGGCGGACACTCTCGTTGCTGACCGATTCGCCCTCGGACGTGGTGTAGCCCGACGTGAAAAAATACTTCAACTCGAACAAACCGCGCGGCGTGGCCATGTATTTCCCCGAAACCGCCCGGCTCACCGTCGTCTCATGCACCCCGGCCGCCTGCGCCACCTGGCTCATGGTCATGGGCCGCAAGTGGGCCGGTCCGCTGTCGAAAAACTCCCGCTGCCGCACGATGATCTCGCGGGCGATGTTGAGGAGCGTTTGCTGACGCTGCTGGATGCATTTGATGAAGAAGCGCCCGCCGCGGATTTTGTCCCGCAGATAGTCACGGACCTCACGATTCGATCCGGTCTGGGACAGCATATCTTTGTACCCGTCGCCAACCCGCAGGGACGGCACCTCATCGTTATTGAGCGAGACCACATAATCGTCTCCATCCCTCTCCACGATCACCTCGGGAATGATTGTCTGGTCTTCCTCCGTGGAAAATGGCCGGCCGGGTTTGGGCTCGAGCCGGGCGATGGATTCCGCCGCCTTCTGCACGTCCTTCACCGGCACACGCAGTTCGCGCGCGATCTCCGGCAGTTTGCGACGGGCCAAATCCTCCAGATAATGCTGGGCGATGCGGCTTTCCAAACTGTATTGCCGCCCGCTCCGGCGCAATTGGAGGAGAAGGCATTCGGACAGGGTCCGCGCACCAACCCCGGCGGGATCCAGTCCTTGGACCATTTCAATCACCCGGCCGACCTGCTCGGGAGCGCAACCGGCCTGCTCGGCGATCTCCTCATCCGTGGCGCGCAAGTATCCTCGATCATCGATATTCCCGACGACCACCATGGCGATGCCCCGATCACCCGCCGGCAAATCCGATCGTCCGATCTGTTCCAGCAAATGCTGCTGCAGGGAGATCGGCCTGGTCTGGGAATCGAAAAAATGCTGGCGCCGCTCCAGGGCTTCCGCCGTCCAGGGTTCGGCTGTGGCCCGCTGCGCGAAATACTCATTCCACTCATCACTCAACGCCCCGCTGTCCTCCGCCCGGCTTTCGCGGTCCTCCGGCGGCACCTCACGAACCTCCTCCTCCAGCACCGGATTAGTCTGCAACTCGGCGGCCACAAGCTGACGGAGCTCCATCAGGGGGGCTTGCAGAATATGCAAACTCTGCTGCATCTGGGGCGACAGCGTTTGCTGTAACGCCATGCCCTGCATTTGCTCCATTCCTGCCATCAGAGCAGGAAAGTCAGGCACTCAATCTGCTTACGCAAGCAATAATCGCGCCAAGATTGAGATTATTTGAAGATCTCTCCCGACTTACAGCAAGTCACCCTGGCTCAACTGTCCCCGCGCCGCTTCCTCTTCGACTTCCTTGAGCAGGCCTTTGAACTCACATTCGCGCAAGGCCGCGATCAAACGATCGTAGTTCGGAGTGATTTTCAACTCCGCCAGAGGCAGCGGCAGGAGCAGATCGACATCGAGGGCCACCATTTGGCGATTAACCGCGATCAGGTCGAGGGCGGACGCCAATTTTTCACGCAGACGGACGGGCTGAACCTCGGAGAGTCTGGCCAGCAGGTTGTCCAGCGTTTCAAATTGATTCAGCAGCGCGGCCGCGGTTTTGCCTCCCACGCCCGCGACCCCGGGAATGTTATCGGAACTGTCGCCGGTCAGGGCCAGCACATCGGTGATCTGGTGAGGCTCGACGCCCCACTTTTTCCGGATTTCCGCCGCGCCGAGCAAAGCGAATCCCTCCCCGCCCACGTCGGCCTTGGCCGTGGAATAGATCGCGGTGCGCCCATCGGCCAACGAAAGGATGTCTTTGTCATTGGTGGCAACCACGACGTCCAGGCCTTCGCCGGAGGCTTTCCGTGCGTAGGACGCGATGAGGTCGTCCGCCTCGGTGTCCGGTGCGCTCAGGCTGGCAAAGCCGAACAACGGAACATTTTTCTGCAGCCACGTTTCCTGCGGTCGCATGTCGTCGGGCATACCAGGACGGTTTTGTTTGTATTGCGGCTGCAGGGAGGTGCGGCGGGCGGGAAGGCCGCAATCCCAAATCACAGCCCCGAAGTCAGGCTTCACATCCGCCACCATCCGGC
>JBMOHI010000254.1:0-3937 GCA_049317925.1 Terrimicrobiaceae bacterium | reverse complement strand
CACGCGTTCCGCCCCATGTCTGAAATTGATACCGCACAATGTCACTCCCAACCATCTGGCCCGGAATAAACATTTCGGCAATTAGGTAGCGATCAACAGTTGGAGCAATGGCTGATGCTTGTCCTTCATCAAGTGCTGGAAAGTAGACCCGTAAATCTTTCGGAACGACAACTCCTCCTTGGTGACCACTTGCCTGGCCTGTGTCATTATGAGCCAACTTCTTGAAAAACGGCGCGTCCCAATCAGGGTCATTCAAGAATTGAAGGAGTATCTTTGCATTCATCCCTTAGATGGAAGGCGTTTCTTGCGTTGAGGTTTAGGGTAGCTAGTGCTTGGACGCGAAGGCTCAGTGGCAGATGCTTCTGGGCGCTCTGCTGCCGTCAAAACGAGATCCGTTACCTGACCCGCAGGGCGAGACAAGCTTGCGCAGACTGAACGCGCAACTCTTTCGACAACAGGCACGACGACCGAGTTTCCAAATTGCCGATATGCCTGCGTATCCGACACAATAATCTTGAACGACTCCGGGTAGCCCATCAAGCGCGCGCACTCGCGCGGCGTTAGCCGACGGGGATTTTTTCTGCTCTGTGCGATCAGAATTTCCGAACCGTCTTTATGGTATCGCGCACTTAGGGTGCGAGTACTGTCATTCCCGGTAACAAGTCCGAATCCAAATCCGTTTCCAGCAGCACGGTGCTTTGCTGCGTAGTTCTGAAGGTAATTCCAGAGATGCTCGGTGAGGGTGTATTTCGAGTCCGGTAGCGGTTCGAGGATGCTGCCAAGCTTTGGGCCGTCTGAAGGAAATGTGGGGAATTCGAAATCCCTCCATTCGCGGAATCCGACGATAAAGATGCGCTCACGGTGCTGTGGGACGACACTCTTGGCGTCAATGATCTTGTAATAGACGGTGTAGCCTAGTGCTTCCGTGAGCGTGCGATGAATAATGTCAAAGGTCTTTCCGCCGTCGTGACCTTTGAGGTTCTTTACATTCTCAAGAACAAAAGCGGAGGGTCGATGAAAGTCGAGGATGTCGGCAATGGAGAAGAAGAGGTTACCCTGCTTCACGTCTTCGAATCCGTGCTTTCGGCCGAGGCTCAGCTTTTTTGAAACACCTGCGATACTGAACGGCTGGCAAGGAAACCCAGCGCAGAGGATGTCGTGTGCCGGAATATCGGCAACAGCAACGCTGTGAATGTCGCCGTGAGGGCGTTCGCCAAAATTCGCCTCGTAGGTTTGCTGGCTGAATTTGTCGTAGTCAGACGAGAAAACGCACTTGCCACCCACTTGTTCAAAAGCGATGCGAAAGCCGCCAATACCACAAAAGAGGTCGATGAAGCGGAATGGTTGCGGCGGTTTTCTATAAACTGCAGGATCTTCGTTCGCGGGAACTGGTTTCTTTCGTTTGGCTTTCACGAAAGCCCCTCGAAAAGCTCAGAGATAGAAACGGTCAGCGCCTTAGATATTCGCAAAACGGCTTTAATCCCCGGATTGCGCACCCCGCGTTCGATCCCGCTGACATACGTCCGGTCAATCTCTGCTTTTTCAGCGAGTTTCTCTTGTGAGAACCCCTTAGCTGCCCGGAGCCGGGCGACGTTGAGTCCGAATTTTGTGAGGGTCCGATCCTTGGCGGGCATTGAGGGCATCATGCCCAGAAGGATGACTGAACGTCTGCGGACGATCGGCTACAATGCTTAGGTTTTTAGACACGATCTACACGATTCGCAGGATTCGTCCCGATCAGTATCCATCGCATCGCGGCGGCCGGTGGCGGGGAGCTTTTTCGTAATTCAGGAGCGTTCAAGCGGAGGGTGTGAGGAGAGCCAGCTCCGGGAAGTAGGTGCGGAGGTAGCCGCGATCAACCGCCGCGAAGCGGTCCGCCTGTGTGCTGGCGTGGGCGGCGATGAGGAAATCCGGGAGGAGATGCTGGCGTTGCCCGCCCTCGCGCCGATAGCGCAGAAACGTCTGTCCGGCGAGGTAGGCCGCTTCCGGGGAGAAGGCGTCGTAGATCAGGCTCAGAGAATCAAACTGGGCCTGCGCCTCCTTGGCATTGGCAAAGCCAACAGAACATTCCGCAAAAACGGCGGGGCAAAGGAGCAGGCCACCTTCTTCCGCCGCCCGGGTAAGCAGGGTGCGCCACTCGCTGGAGCCGGGCTGTCGGCGGAGAATGCAAAGAAGGACGGAGGAATCGACGGCGGTTCTCATTTCTCAGGGCCGGGAGGAAGTGCCACTTCGCCCCGGAGATCATCCATCACTTCATCCATGCTGAGGCCCACCCAGGGATCTTTCCACCCCTGGCCAAATTGCTCCCAAGCCTCGGGCGGGATGGTTTTCGTGGCTTTGAGGAAGGGGGCGGTTTCGTCAAATTCCAGGACGTCACCCGCCTTGAGATGGAGCCGGTTGCGGATGTGAACAGGGATGGTGATCTGGCCCTTGGAAGTAAGGGTTGCTTGCATGAATTTATTGGTAAGCGAAAAAAGTAAGGAAAACAAGAGGGAAAGATGAAGGGTGAAGCGTGAGCCGAGCGCAGCGAGACAGACAGCCGAAGGCTGCCCGAAGGGCGGAGCAATGCGACGTCAAACCTGAAGGGTGAGCCGAGCGTAGCGAGACAGACAGCCGAAGGCTGCCCGCAGGGTGGAACAATGCGACGTCAACGGAGATTGGGAACTCGATCAGTCCCTTGGCTCCGATCAGTTTCGCTGGGGTTGCAGCAAACGTCGAATGCATCCGTCATGATTTTTTCCCTGGTGTTTTTCGCTTCGATTTTGGCGACAAGGGCAGTGCAGCGATGTCGGCTGGGGGGGTGTAGAGTTGGTAAAACTCGTGGAGCTTCGCGCGGAGGATGGCTTTATCCGGGAGCATGGTCTGATATTCTGCGATCAGGGCCGGGGAGAGGGTCCGACTGAGCGCATACTCGACGACTTCTTCATCCTTTGTGGCGCAGAGGAGGAAGCCGATGGAAGGGTTTTCATGGGCTTTGCGGTGATCCCGGTCGAGGGCTTCGAGGTAGAAGTTGAGCTTGCCGAGGTCTTCTGGTCGGAATTCCCGGACTTTGAGTTCTACGGCGATGAGGCAATTGAGGCCGCGATGAAAGAAAAGCAGATCGAGGGCAAAATCCTGACCGCCCACCTGGAGGGGATGCTCGGAACCGATGAAGCAGAAATCGCGGCCCAACTCGGCGATGAAGCGACCCAGGTTCCGCAGCAGGCTGCGGTGGAGGTCGGCTTCGTCGTGTTGGGCAGGAAGACCGAGAAATTCGAGCGAGTAGATGTCCTTGAAGAAATCTGCTGCCTGCGGGTGCAAAACTCTCAACGCTGTTGAGAGTTTTGGCGGGTGGAGAAGGGTGCGTTCGAAAAGCGCCGCGTCCATCTGGCGGGCCACTTCGCGGACCGGCCAGTGGTTGCGGCTGGCCATCTTGAGATAAAACTCTCGCTCTTCTGGCCGCTTGGATCGGCTGAGAATGTGGAGATTGGAGGACCAGGGTAATTCTCTCAACAGTGGTGAGAGAATTGGCTGGTCGCAGTATGTTTCAAAAAATTGGCGCATCCTCCAGATATTCTGAGGGGAAAAACCCCTGATGCCGGGTTGCCTTTTCTGAACAAAAGCGGACAGAGATAGCACGGTGCCTTTGCCCCAGCCTTCGCTTTGAATTTTCGATGAGATGTATTGTCCAACGTTCCAGTAAAGATCAATCAGGGTGGTGTTTACTGCCTTGACTGCCTGCAAACGAGACTGCTCGATCAGGTCCACGATTTCCTCGAAGGCTCTTTGGTGAGAGGCGGCTACTTTTTTGGAGATCGAGGGCTTTTTTTTAGATGGCATAGCCGAAGGCCCTACTCCTGCTCGTATTGGCCGGCGCGGTAGAGGTCGGCGTAGACGCCGCCGCGGGCGAGGAGTTCGGGGCCGGTGCCTTGTTCGGCGATGGTGCCGTGATCCAGCA
>JBMOHI010000253.1:0-3964 GCA_049317925.1 Terrimicrobiaceae bacterium | reverse complement strand
CGTGCGGAATCCGCCGCGTCGCGCAGGTCGCCACGGTCAGTCCGTTGCGGTACATTTCGTCCGGATAAAGCGTGATCTTGGACGCGATGATAAAAACCGTGGCCTTGGGACACAAGGCGGGGTTGAGCCCGAGGTCACCCGGACCGCGAGTGACCACGAGGCGCACATAACCATCCCGCAATTCGTTCTGCCGGATCGTTTCCAATACCGCCTCGGTCATGGCCGATTTGTCATGGGGAATCGTCAGGCAAATGGCCTTGGCCGAATCAAAAAGCCGGTCAATGTGTTCTTCCAACCGGAACACCCTCCCCTGATAAAATCGGATGCCTTCAAAAACCCCGTCGCCGTAAAGCAGGCCGTGATCGAACACGGAGATCTTGGCGTTTTCCTTGTCGTAGAACTGTCCGTCCAAATAAATTTTCATGATGCACTGTTCCGGTCATCCGGGAAGATGAGCAAACTAACGCCGGATTTTTCTTCTACAAGTTTTTCGGAGCAGCGGGGCAGCGCCACCTCGTTCAAGCACCCGTCAGCGCGGTTACGAACCGGGCCTCGGGCGGAAAAACTCCGCGAGTTCGGCTTGGGTGCGATAGGGGCGGAAGGCGGGATCCCTAATGACGGAGGCAAAGAGATCCGCCGGGATCATGCCCTGACACAGCCGGAGGGATTCCACGGCGCGGGAAAAATCGTTCTTGCGCAGGGCCGTGTAGGCTGAGGCGAAAAGTGCCGCCGGACCTTTTCCGGCATCCGGCGTAACCGCGGGCAATTCGCTGTCGGGCGTTTTTTCCAACCGGATAAGCGCGATCGTGGCATCGACCACGACATGGCTATCCACCGGGTTGAGTCGGGCCCAGCCGGCGCGGAGCATTTCCTCCGCCTCGGCTGTGCGGTTCTGATAGCGCAGCAGAATGCCCAGGCGAATGCAGGCAATCGGGTTGGCCGCGTCCGCCAAAATCGCCTGCCGGAGCAGAAGTTCCGAGCCCAGTCGCGGATCGCCCATTGTTTGATATCCGGGAAGCGCCCGCTTCATGGCAATGAGGCCGGCCTGGAGAGTCAGGGCGTCGGAAACGCGCTCGTCTTTCGCAATCGATTCCGCAGACTTCGAAGCGGCCAGATCGAGGTCACCGTTGCGCATGGCCGCCTCGGCCACCAGGTAGGTCAATGAGGCGACCTTTGGTTGTGCGGCTTCGAGCTGCCGGAGCTGGGCCGCGGCGGCCTTCGGGTCTCCGCTTCGCAAGGTCACCAGCGCCTCATCGAGCGCTTGGGTGAACTCCGCAGGCAACGCCAGACTTTCCTTCGTCCGTGCCGCCTTGGCCCGCCGTTCCCCCTCAGCCACGCCGGAAGCGGCCGCAATCCGCCAGAGGAAGAATCCCGCGATGAGAGCCAGAATCGCAAGGGGTCCAAACGGAAGCCGGATTCTCCAAATGACGCTAAGGATTCTCTTGATGCGCGCGAATCGCTCACGCGGGCCGACCACAAGGATTTCCTTCCGCTTCTTCCGAACGCGTGTCTCCGCGGGAGTGTCGTCAAATTGGTACTCTTCCCGCGAATCATCCACTTTGCCGGCACTGGCCGGGGCGGACGTGGAAGCCTCCCATTCCGGAACCGGTGACTCCGGGCGCTCGCCGGAATCAGCGTTCGCTTGTTCCCGTCGTCTTTTCTTCGCTCTCGAATTCCCCGGCATCTCGGCATTTACCCGCCGGTCAGGACTTTTTGCAAGATGCGTATCGGGCGGGCCTGGGCCGGTCCAGCCGGAGGTGGGACGGCAGCGAAATTTTGGTTCGGAACCTCTCGCGGCGCGCGAAAGGATTTTCAGCGCGGGGGAGTTTGCGGCCGTGCGCGAAAAGGTGGAAGTGGTCCCGCAGGACCACGCGGACTAACCCCGCCGGCTTTCCTACTTGCGGGAGCCGTAGGCGTTATTGCGATCCACGAGGAAGAGATTGGCTCCGCGGCGCTGAAGGACAAAGGTGTTATTGTCGCCGTATTTGGTCCAGGGGCCGGCGGGAACATCGCGGGCTTCGACGAACTTCCAGTCGCAGACATCCTTGCCGCTCATGCCGAGGTAATCCCGGACGGCAGGGGAAACATCCAAGCCGGCACCTTGGTTAAGGTTCGGCCTGGGAATTTCGTTGCCGAAAACGTACTGCCAATGGTCGGTGCGGAAGGGGCCGCAATCCTCCCACTGGGCGTAGCATATACGGCTGCCATGTTTGATGGCCAGCCACCGCCCTTTGACAACGCTTTTGCCCGGTCGCTCGAAAGCCTGCTTGAACCAAGGGATAGCCTTGCGGGCCTCCGGTTTGGTCGTGCCGCGGGTTACGTCATTGTAGGGGAGCGCGACGTAGAAGGGGTTTTGGCGGGGAACGAACTTGGCGGGAAGGAAGTTCCTACGCCTGGCCGGATCGGGGTCGTCGAAGCCGCCGTAATTCCGGGCCCAGTTCACATCCCATGAGCTTTTATGATTGGGGGTCGGGTTATTGACGGTGGGGGTCTCCCCGATCCAGAAGACGGTGGTGACGATGTTCCGTTTCCAGGGATAACGATTGAATCCGGAGCGATAGTTGCTGGGGGCAAGGACCTGGGGTTCGATCTTGAGCAGAGCATTTTCCCGCAGACGCTGGGCGAACTTTTGAAAGTCCGTACTGGAAGAAATGGGGGTCTGCGCCTCCGCGGCCAGAAGGGACGCAGCGGCAAGGAGCCCGGCAAGGATGGCGGTGGCGAGTTTCATGGCCGGATATGAAGGTTTAGTATCCTCGGAAAACCCCATTATCGCAACCAAAAAGGCCGATCAGGCGGGGTCAGGTCCGCCGCATGGTGGTCTCGCGCAGGAACTTGGCGTCGTCGATTTCCGGGTAGTCGAGGGTAAAATGCAGGCCGCGGCTTTCCTTGCGGCTGATGGCGCAGTCCACGATGAGCGAGGCGACGGCTACGAGGTTGCGTAGTTCAAGCAAGTCGGTGGAGACCTTGAAGTTCCAGTAGAACTCCTGGATCTCCGTATGGAGGTTGCGCAGGCGGGTGGCGGCGCGCTGGAGGCGTTTGTCGGTGCGGACAATGCCGACGTAATCCCACATGAGGCGGCGGATTTCGTCCCAGTTGTGGTAAATCACGACGAGTTCGTCCACATCCTGCACCCGACCCGGGCGCCACTCCGGCAGGTTGAATTCGGTTCGCGGTTTGCGCTGGCGGGTGGATTTCTCGAAAGCGCGATGGGCCAGGACGAGTCCCTCCAAAAGCGAATTGCTGGCCAGGCGATTCGCGCCATGCAGACCGGTGCTGGCCACTTCCCCAATGGCATAAAGGCCGCGCAAGCTGGTTTCGCCATTGAGATCGGTCTTCACTCCGCCGCATTGATAGTGAGCGGCCGGAACGACAGGGATGGGCTGGGTGGTGATGTCGATGCCGTGGCTCAGGCAGGTCTCGTAAATAGAAGGGAACCGGCTTTTCAGAAAATCCGCCGGCTTGTGCGTGATGTCGAGAAAGACGCACTTGCTGCCGCTGCGTTTCATTTCGGCGTCAATGGCCCGGGCCACAATGTCGCGGGGTGCCAGCTCCTTTTGCGGGTGGTGGTTTTCCATGAACCTCCGGCCCTTGGCGTCGAGGAGGATTCCGCCCTCGCCCCGCACGGCCTCGGAAATAAGGAAGGACTTGGCCTTGGAATGGAAAAGGCAGGTGGGATGAAACTGAATGAACTCCATGTTGGCGATCACGGCCCCAGCCCGCCAGGCCATGGCCACCCCGTCGCCGGTCGCAACATCCGGGTTGGTGGTATAAAGATAAACCTTGCCGCATCCTCCGGTGGCCAGCACGACGGTGTCGCTGCGAAGCGTCTCGACCTCACCGGTGGCTTCGTCGAGAACGTAAACCCCCACACAGCTATCCTGCATGGCGTAACCCAGCTTGCCGGTTGTCAGAAAATCCACCGCCATGTGGTTTTCCAACACGGTGATTCCCGGATGGTCGGCGA
>JBMOHI010000252.1:0-3976 GCA_049317925.1 Terrimicrobiaceae bacterium | reverse complement strand
GAAATTGGTGGGCAGACAGACCCTTCGCGTGATTGCCGGACTGGGCGATCTCGCGTTATTTACCGGGGAATCATTCCGTTCCGCGGTGAAATCCCGCCGGCTGGCGCGTCGCGTGGCCCGGGCGGTCTATGAGCAGGGCACGCTTTGTCTGCCGGTCATCTTGATCGTGGGTATGTTCACCGGCCTCGTGCTGGGATTGCAGGGTTACTACGTCCTCAACCGCTTTGGCTCTGCGGGTTTGCTCGGGGCGTTGGTGTCCTTGAGTCTGGTTCGGGAAATGGCGCCGGTGCTGGCGGCCCTGATGCTGGTGGGGCAGGCGGGTTCGGCCCTGGCGGCGGAACTCGGCATCCAGCGAAATTCGGAGCAGATCGTGGCGCTGGAAACGATGGGGGTGAGCAGTCACGGCTATCTGGTGGCGCCACGCTTGATTGCGGCGCTGCTGGTTTTCCCGTTGCAAACGGCGCTTTTCGTTGTGGTGGGTTTGTGGGGCGGAAGTCTGTCCGGGTCGTTGTTGCTGGGGGTGGATTCCGGGGTCTATTGGTCGGCGGTGGAGCGCGCGGTGGAAGCGCCCGATATCCGGGAATGCTTTTTGAAAGCCGCCACCTTCGGTCTGCTGACCATCAGCATATGCGCTTATCATGGGTTCAACGCGCACCGCTGCAGGGGAGCAACCGGAGCCCGCGCTGTCAGTGCGTCCACCACCCGGGCGGTGGTGCATTCCAGCATCGTGGTCCTGGTAGCCGACTACGTGATCACGTCGTTTCTGGTCTGAGTATGGATGCCGCGAAAAACGATTTCCTGCTGGAGGTGGATGGCCTGGAGAAGACCTTCGGCGAGCACGTCGTTCTGGCCGGGGTGGGACTGGCCGTGCGGCGCGGCAGTGTTTTCACCGTGCTGGGGCCGAGCGGGGCGGGCAAATCGGTTTTCCTCAAGTGCCTGGCCGGGGTGGTGCAGGCGGATGCGGGGACGATCCGCTTTGACGGGGGCCTTCTGAGTAGCGAGCCGGGATCGCGGGCCGAGTTCCACCGGCGCTGCAGTTTCCTCTTTCAAAGCAACGCGCTCTTCGATTCATTGACGGCCTTGGAAAATGTGGCCTTGCCGCTGGAACAAACAACCGATCTGACCAACCATGAAATTCGCGAGCGCAGCCTCGAAGCCCTGCGGCAGTTGGAAATTGAGAATCACAGCGGCCACTTTCCCGGCCAGCTCTCCGGCGGCATGCAAAAACGGCTGGCCCTGGCCCGCGCCATTGTCACGCGGCCGGAACTGGTCTTTTTCGACGAACCAACCGCCGGTCTGGATCCGCTGCGGCGCAACGCCGTGTTTGCCATGATCGCAAAGTATCAGCGCCAGTTCGGTTTTACCGCGCTCATCGTGACCCATGATGTGACCGAGGCCCTGCTGGCGAGCGACCGGGTCGCGCTGCTGGCCCAGGGGCGGATATGCTTTGAGGGCAGTCCGGACGAATTCTCCACCTCCGCTCATCCCGTTGTGTGCGGATTCCGCGACAGCGCCGAGGCACTTGGCACTTCTCTTGCTGCCATCCGGCGTGGTGATGCCATTTTATCCGACGACGCATGAAACGGGGCGGACTTGAACTCCTGGTCGGGATTTTCGTGCTGCTGGGTCTGGCGGCCGTGGCCTACCTTACGCTGAAGCTCGGCTCGGGATCGCTGGTCGGGGGCGACACGTATCTGGTCGAAGCCCGTTTTGCCAATGCCGGCGGCCTGCACAACGGCAGCAGCGTGCTGGTGGCCGGTGTGACTGTGGGACGCGTGGACGGAGTGCGCATTGACCCGGCGGACTTCAGTGCCATCGCAACGCTGCGATTGCTGGCCGGGCTCAAGCTTCCGACTGATTCCATGGCCTCAATCAAGACCAGCGGATTGATCGGCGACAAATTTGTTTCCCTTTCTCCGGGCGCGGATGAGGCTTGTTTGGAACCCGGGTCGCGGATTACCATGACAGAATCCGCCGTCGATCTTGAGTCTTTGATTGGCAAGATGGCCTTTGGCAGTGTTGATAAAAAAGAAGGCGAAAAAGAACCCGCACCATGAATTTCCGTCTGCTCCTCTTCCCCGTTTTGATGACCGCGGTGGCCGGGACACTTTGTGCTTCCACGGCCGAGGCCGAGAAGTTCCTGCAGACTGCGGTGAACGAGGTTCTCGCCATCGCCCAGAAATCGCCCAACAGTGCCGCCCTGGCGACGAGCTTGCGGCCGGTTCTGCCCAAGTATCTCAGCTTTGAAGCAATGACCCGCCGGGCGGTCGGTCCGGGCTGGCGCACCTTTACCGACGAGCAGCAAAAGAAGGCCACCCAGCTCTTCACCACGTTGATCATCCGCACCTACAGCAGCAAGTTTACACCCGGCGAATATCCCGCCATCACGTACAAACCTGCCGCCACGCCCGCGCCCGGCCGGGTCGAGGTGCCGACGACTTCGCTGTATCAGGGCAGCCGCTACAATGTCACCTATCGCCTGGAGGAATCCGAGAACTGGCGGGTGACCGACGTGGTGATCGAGGGAGTGAGTCTCATCGCCAACTACCGCACCCAGTTCGACGCCGCTTTCAAAAACGGTGGCCCGGAAGCCGTCATCAACGCCCTGTCACAATCTGTCGCCAAATCGGAATGAAACTCCATCCATCCATCCTGCCCCTCCTTCTTCTCGTCGCATCCGGTCCCTTTCTGACCAGTTGCTCATCCTCCGGCCGCCAGCAAAAGGCTCCGGTTTCATCCAGCGCGGTTGGTGAGAAAAAATCCGACGGCAAAACGGTCAAAGCCACGGATGATCTCGACGAATACAGTGCCGCCACCATTCCCGATCCGTTACAGCCCCTCAACCGCGTGACCTTCTGGATCAACGACGGACTCTACACCGTTCTCCTGCGCCCGATTTCCAAGGGATATGAGTTCGTGGTGCCGACGCCGGTGCGCACCGGGGTTCATAACGTTTTCGAAAATGTGAGGTTCCCGGTTCGTTTGGTGAACAACGCCCTGCAGGGAAATTTCAAGCGCGCCGGACAGGAAACCGGAAAGTTCCTGGTCAACACCGTCGTCGGCGTCGGCGGGATCGGACGTCCGTCGGATCACATTCCCGCCCTGGCCGATGTGCCCGATGCGGACATGGGTCAGACTTTTGCCAAATGGGGCATTCCTCACGGCGCCTACCTGGTGCTGCCGGTGCTGGGACCGAGCAGTCTGCGCGACACGGTGGGTATGGCGGGCGATTATGGCCTCAATCCGGTGAATTGGGTCACCATCATTTACGGCGGCTACACTTGGACCATTGCGATTCCTTCGGTGAACTCCCTGCGCACGACCCATCGTCAGATGGGAGTTTACGATACGGCCACCAAGAACGCCTTGGATCGCTATCTGGCCATCCGCACGGCCTACGCCCAATACCGGGCCGAAGCCGCGGCGAAGTAGGCTCCCCCTGATCGTAGCCGCGCCCGTGAGGGCGTGGGGGGAAAGGCTCCGCGATCGCGAAGGCGGCTATGCCATCCTTTGAGCGGCCCTATGTCCGGTCTTCCCACCGCGTAAACCGCTGCCATTTCACCGGCTGCCATTGCCGTCCATCGGCCCACCAGACTGTGCCTGTCCAGGTGGCGATCCGCGAACTGCCATCCTCGGCAAAAATTTTCACCGTCTCGCGTGGTTCCGGTAATTCGTCGGTCACGTCGAAGATCGGTTCGATCAACATGATTTCTTTTCCTACCATGAAAAGCGGTGCAGGGGCGAACTGTTTCTGCGGCTGGCTATCGCCAGCGATCGCGAACCCCGGAAAAGATGTAGGCCGCCGCAACGATAGCTGCGACGGCCTACTGTTCCCCCCAGAACGCTGTGAACATGACTCATCGTGGAAAAACGTGCAAGAAGAATTTCTAATATTTTGAAAAAACTTTCGCGGAGGCGAAAAAAGCGTTGCATCACGGAGGAATTCGGATACTGAACAAATGAACAGTATGCTGAC
>JBMOHI010000251.1:0-3987 GCA_049317925.1 Terrimicrobiaceae bacterium | reverse complement strand
GTGGCAACCGCAAGGGCGGTAAGGAGGATCACGGCAGCTTTCATAAGAGAAACTCAGCCAGAAACCTCACCCTGTGGCAAGTCAAAATCCGCAGTGCTCGTTATCCCATCAGGGCGGATACATGGGACTTCACCGCCGGACCCAACCCGTCCAGATTATATCCCCCTTCCAACACGGAGACCAAACGGCCCTCGCACTGGCTAGCCGCCGCGTCGGTCAGCAGGCGGGTCATTTCCGCAAAATCCTCATCCGTAAGCCGGAATTGCCCGAGCGGATCCCCGGCGCGCGAGTCGAATCCCGCCGAGATTAGAATGAGATCGGGGCGGAACTCTGCCAGCGCGGGCAGCAGGCTTTCCCGAAAAGCGCCCACGATTTCCGTGCGCCCCGCTCCGGCGGGAAGCGGGCGGTTGATGGTCAGCCCGGCGCCCTTGGCTTCGCCGGTTTCGGCGGCTTGGCCCGTGCCCGGATACCAGGGCGATTGATGGGTGGAGAAAAACAAAACCGACCCGTCGCGGTAAAAGATCTCCTGCGTGCCGTTGCCGTGGTGGACGTCCCAATCTACGATGGCCACGCGCTCGAGACCGTGGGCTTTTTGGGCGTGCCGCGCGGCGATGGCGACGTTGTTGAAAAGGCAGAACCCCATGGCGGCGGCCGGCCGGGCATGGTGGCCGGGCGGTCGCACGGCGCAGAAGGCGTTGTCGGCCTTGCCCGAGAGCACGGCATCCACTGCGTCGATCACCCCGCCTGCGGCATGGAGGGCGACTTCTCCGGAGTCTTTGCTGACGCTCACATCGCCCCCGGCCAGTTCCTTGGCACCCTCTTTGATGAGTTGAAGCGTTTTTTCCACATAGCGCGGGTCGTGGCACAACGCGATGTCGGCCAGATCGGCGCGGGAGGAGGGGAGGACGAGGGGAACGTCGAGCGGTTCAAGAGCCCGGCGAATGGCGACGAGACGTTCCGGGCATTCCGGGTGTCCGTCGGAGGTGCGGTGATGGGTCAGCAAATCGTCCAGAACGAGGGCAGTCTTGGCCATGCGCAACGATGGCATGGGATTTGGGTTGCCAGAAGTCTGGAATGGTGTTTTCTGCGCGCTTATGTCTTCCCGCCTCTCCTGGGGAATCCTCGGCACGGGTTCCATCGCGCGAAAGTTTGCCTCGGAACTTCCCCACTCGCAGACCGGATCGCTGGTCGCCGTGGGCAGCCGCACGGCGGAGTCCGCCGCGAAGTTTGCCGCCGACCATCCCGGTATTCGAGCTCACGCCAGCTACGAGGCCCTTCTGGCCGATCCCGGAGTGCAGGCGGTTTATATCTCCACCCCGCATCCGCAACATGCGGAATGGGCCATCGCCGCGGCGGAAGCGGGCAAACACATTCTCTGCGAAAAACCTCTGACCCTGAACTTTCCCGAAGCCATGGTGGTGGTGGAGGCGGCGCGGCGTCATGGGGTTTTTCTGATGGAAGCTTTCATGTATCGGTGCCATCCGCGGACGGCCCGCATTGCGGAGCTTGTGCGCGAGGGCAAAATCGGCCCGGTCCGTTTGATCAAGGCGGCTTTCTCCTTCGCCAGCGCCTACAATCCTGCAAGCCGGCTCTTCAGCAACGCGCTGGGCGGCGGCGGCATTCTCGATGTGGGTTGTTACACGACGTCCATTGTCCGGCTGGTGGCCGGTGCGGCCGCGGGCCGGGCGTTCCTCGACCCGGACGAAGTCACCGGTTCGGCCATTCTTTGCGAAAGCGGGGTGGACGCCGTCGCGGTCGCGTCCTTGAAATTCCCCGGTGATATTCTGGCCCAGATCTCCTGCGGAGTGCGATTGAACCAACCGTCGGATCTGGAAATCTTTGGCGAGAAAGGCACGTTGAAAGTTGCCTCATTTTGGAATCCGCCCGGACCCATCGAAATTCATCTTTATGAGAACGATCACCGGGAAACGATCGAGTCCGACGGCAATCCGTATAAATATGCGCTGGAAGCCGATGCTCTCGCCCTGGCTCTTCCTGCGTTGGAAACTCCTGCGGTTCCCTGGGATGACACCTTGGGGAACATGCGCACGCTGGACCGTTGGCGCGAGGCGGCGCAGGTCGTTTACTCCGCCGAATTGAGCGGGGCGCCCGAACTCACGTTGCCGCTTTCGCGACGGCCTGTGCGGCCGAACCGCTGGCCGGAAGTTCCGCGGGTCACCGTCGCGGGTTTGGACAAGCCGGTTTCCCGCCTCGTACTCGGCGTGGATAATCAAAGGAACCTGCCCTACCTCTCGGCCATGGCCGATGATTTTCTCGAGCGCGGCGGCAACGCGTTTGATACCGCGCACATCTACGGGGGCGGACTCCAGGAATCCCTCCTCGGTCAATGGATCGAAAATCGCGGAGTCCGCGAGCAGGTGGCCGTTCTGGTCAAAGGCGCGCACACGCCGTTTTGCACTCCGGAGGATTTGCTCTCGCAATTCGACATTAGTCTCAACCGCTTGAAGACCGGATACGCCGATGTCTATCTCATGCACCGCGACAACCCCGAGGTTCCGGTCTCCGAGTTTGTCGATGTGCTGGACCAACTCCACCGCGCCGGCCGCATCCGCATCTACGGCGGATCGAACTGGTCGCTCGAACGTCTCCACGCCGCCAACGACTACGCCGCGCGCACGGGCAAGCAGCCTTTCCGCGCCGTCAGCAACAACCTTAGTCTCGCCCGCATGGTTGATCCGGTCTGGGGTGGCTGTGTCAGCGCCAAGGGACCGGAATGGCGGGAATGGTTCCAGCATAACGAGGCCGCGCTGTTCTCCTGGTCGAGCCAGGCCCGCGGCTATTTCGCGCCCGGACGGCTTTCCGGTACCGTCAGTGATGCGGAACTCCTGCGTTGCTGGGACAGCGAGGATAACCGCGAGCGCCGGCGCCGCGCCAAGGCCCTCGCCCAGGAAAAGGAGGTCAGCCCGCTCAATATCGCTCTCGCCTACGTTCTCTCGCAGCCCTTTTCCACCTTCGCCCTCATCGGTCCGCGCACCATTCAGGAGACCCGCACCGCCCTTGCCGGCGTCGGACTGCAACTCACCCCGTCCGAACTCGCCTGGCTCGATCTCGAAACCCCGGCCCTCACGCCATGACCGAACCCAAGATCGACCTGCACCGCCATCTCGACGGCAACATCCGCCTCGCCACCATCCTTGACCTCGCGCGGCAGCACGGCATCGAACTTCCGGCCCATGATGCGGAAACCATGCGTCCGCATGTCATCATCACCGAACCCGCCCCCGGCCTGATGGCCTTTATCGAAAAATTCCGCTGGTCCGTCGGCGTGCTGGCCGACGCCGACGCCTGCCGCCGCGTGGCTTACGAAAACGTGGCCGACGCCAAAAACGAGGGCCTCGATTACGTGGAACTGCGCTTTAGCCCGTGGTTCATGGCCCAGCCTTTCGGACTCAATCCGCAAGCGGTCGTCGAGGCTGTGGCCGCCGGGGTCGAGCAGGGCCGCAAGGATTTCGGCGTCAAAGTTGCCCTCATCGGCATTCTCAGCCGGACCTACGGCCCCGACATTGCCTGGAAGGAACTGGATTCCCTGCTGGCCTGCCGGGGCGAACTCGTCGCCATCGATCTGGCGGGTGACGAACCCAATTTTCCCGCCGGTCTTTTCAAGAAACATTTCGTCCGTGTCCGCGAGTCGGGCCTGCGCGTCACCATCCACGCCGGTGAAGCCGCCGGACCCGAAAGCGTCTGGGACGCCATCCGCCTCCTCGGCGCCGAACGCATCGGCCACGGCATCCGCGCCATCGAGGACCCCGCCCTGCTGGATTTCCTCAACGAACGCCGCATCGGCCTCGAGTGCTGCCTCACCAGCAACATCCAGACCAGCGCGGTGCCGGATTATGCCAGCCATCCCCTCCGCCGCTTTCTCGAACTCGGACTGGCCGCCACCATCAACACCGACGACCCCGGCATCAGCGGCATCGATCTCGAGCACGAACTGACCCACGCCGCCCCGGCCGCCGGCCTCACCCC
>JBMOHI010000250.1:0-3997 GCA_049317925.1 Terrimicrobiaceae bacterium | reverse complement strand
GCGAGGCCCGCAGAGGCAGGTAGTTGCTCCAGTTTTTGGAAATGGATTTTCCATCATTGAGAAAGAAAAACAGAAAAATCGGCACCAGGATCAGGCTGAGCAGGATTCCGAAAGCGCCCAGAAAACTGCCTGCGCTGTTTTGCAGGAAGCGACCGGTCGAAGCCGCGATGCCCGGGATCTGATTTTGCAGCCACTGCACGCCGTCTGTCGCCATTTTCGAGACGTAAGCCGAAAGCGGATCGATATCGGCTTGGGGATTGGCCGTCTTGTTCAGCAGGGGAATCTCGCCGAGTTTTTGCACTTTATCGATGGTTTGCGCGACCAGAGCCTGGGCCCGGGCGGAGTAGGACGGCAGGTTGGCGGCGAAAACCTCGCCCTGATGCCAGGCCGTGGGCAGGACCCAAAGAAGAATACCCACCCCGACCGCAAAAATGGCGAGAAACACCACCACCACTGCCCACAGACGGGAGAGCTTGCGGCGTTCCAGCCAGCAGACGGCGGGTTCCAGCAGATAGGCGAGGATGCCGGCGATGGCGAGCGGAAGCAGGACGGGCCGGAGGAAACTGATGCCATCAACGACAATTTTTCCGATCAGGACCACGACGGCGGCGATGGCCACGAAGGACAGCGCGGTGATGGCAGCCCAGAGGGTTTTGCGCTGAAACTCGGTGGGCGGCATGGGCGATGCAATAAAGCGCGAAGGCGAAAGTTGGAAGGCGGAAGTGATGTGGCCTCAAAATCGGCATTGGCATCGCCGGAACCCGCGAAGCGAGGAAATTTATGTTCGTCAACCGGGGGTGTTCCTCGCATCTTCCGCCATTGCCATGGCCGATTACACCCTGTGGTTGAATACTACCCGTTCCATCCGGAAATGAGGAAGCCGCCGTCAAGGACCTGCACTCGGAACTCAAGCGCATCGCTGGCGGGGGATGACGATTTTCCATTGCAAACCACCATGAATCAAGTCGCTGGAATGGCAAAGACGGCAAAAGCGGAGGCTCCCATTTACGCAGGCCTTGCCGCATTCGGCAGATTCCTTCCCATCGTCCTTGCCGCCATCCTAACGGTCCAAGGCGCACCGGTCGAACCAGGCAACTGGGAAAAACTCGATAACTGCCGTTTCGTTCGAAACACCTACGGGGACGGGGACAGCTTTCACGTTGCGGTACAAAACAAGGAATTGATCTTCCGCCTCTACTTCGTCGATTGCCTTGAATCCGACAACTCCGTCCCAACTCGCGTAGACGAGCAAGCCAAGCACTTCAGGGCCAGCCCGGCAGAGGCAATCCACGTTGGCAAGTACGCCACCGAGGTCACCGCGCAGCTTCTCTCCATGCGTTTCACAGTCTTGACGAGATATGAGGATGCCAAGGGTCGAAGCGCCATGCCTCGCTACTACGCATTTGTCACAACCGGCGATGGCAAAGACCTTGGCGAGGTCCTTCTCGAAAACGGCCTCGCTCGATCCTATGGAATGCCGGCTAATCCTCCGGGCCGGAGCGCGGCGGAGCTCAAGGCAAAATACGACCTGCTTGAAGAGAAAGCGAGGAGGGCCAAACTAGGCATTTATTCCGCCGAGCCTCTCACAGCCATCGCCCGTGCCGAGCCGACTCCTACACCAAGCTCACTCGATCGATTCATTGCCGACAATGGTTTGCCGGTCTCAACGCCTCCAACTCCCGCAACGGGAACAGCCTCCGCGGGGATTTTCGCGGGATTCGAGGACGACCTTGGCACCGGAAAGCAAACCACGGTTGCACCCCCTCCCGCGACTCCCGAATCCGCCACGTCAGCCGGGGCTGCGCCAACCGCGACTCGAAGAAACCAACTTTGGTCATCGCAGGAAGAAGATACACTCAGGCAGGAGGTGCAGGCGGGAAAGAGCGTGGATGAGATTGCCGCGTCCCATGAACGAACACCAGGTGCTATCAAGGCGCGCATTCGCAAACTCGAACTGATTCCGCCGGCCACCAACCAACCATAAAGAACGCCTTGCTCTCTTGGTCATAGCAACCCTTGGTGCCGCGGCAGTCTGCGTTCATGAATTGAACATGCAAAAGACAGTCGCAGCTCGATTCAGGACGCAAAATCATTCGCTTTCCTACGCCTGAATCTCATGGGTTTGCTTTGCAGAAAAAAATGGCGTCATTCCAACCGGAACGTGTTTTATTCCTCTCTCTCATGAACATCTTCGAGTTCATCAAGAGCCGGTTGCAGGGTGAGGAACCCTTGCGTCCGTTGGAGCGGGTTCTGGCCAAACGCTGGGTCAAGGACCGGCTCAAGCGCATGTATCCCGAACTCCGCCAGGATCCGCGCGCGCTGGAGGCCATGTATCAGTCGCTCACGCTCGAACCCCGCGAGGGCGGGGGCAAGGGTGGGGCGGTGTTGTTCGAAATCGTCCTGCCGGGAAAGATCGAATGACGCGCGACCGGGCAGAAGAACTCACCGCGGATTGCGCAGATATCGCGGATGATGCAGAGCGTGAGTCGTTTTTGCGAAAAGAACGGCCTTCGTGCGCAGGAAACGCTCCTTCCACGCCGGTTTCTGAGTATCCGTTTCCTCCGCGTGATCCGCGGTTTGAACATTTTGTATAAGATGACAATTTTCATTCTGATCGCTGTCCTCGCCGCCGGCGTCTGGCTGGTTTGGGCTTACAATGCGGGGGTGAAGCTGCGCAATCAGCAACGCGAAGCCTGGAGTGCGGTGGAGGTGCAGTTGAAAAAACGGCACGATCTCGTTCCCGCCCTGGTCGAATGCGTGAAGGGCTACCGCGCGCAGGAGGAAAAAGTCTTTCGCGAGGTGGCGGAGGCCCGCACGGGCAACGAGGCCGGCCTGGTGCGGGGGCTGCGCGGTTTGCTGGCGGTGGCGGAGGCTTATCCGGAACTCAAGGCCAGCGAGAATTTCCGTCAGCTCACGACCCAGCTCGTGCTGATCGAGGATGATCTCCAATATGCGCGCCGGTATTTCAACGGGTCCGTGCGGGACTTCCGCAATTTCGCGGAAACCTTTCCCACGGTTCTGGTGGCGCGCGCGTTTCAGTTTGTGCCTGCGGAATTTTTTGAAGTGGAAAACGTGATCGAGCGCGCGGTGCCGGAGGTGAAGACATGAGGCGGTTTCTGGTGATTTTTTTTCTAGGCCTCGGCCTGCTCCGCGCCGCCGAGGAAATCACCGACTTTCACAGCCGGATTGAGATTCAAAAAACCGGGGAGCTTCTCGTGACGGAGACCATCACGGTTCAGGCCGCGGGGGACCAGATCAAGCGGGGCATTTACCGGGATTTTCCCACGTTGTATCGCGGACGTTTCGGTCTGAAAACCCGCGTGCCGTTCGAGGTGCTCGAGACCACCCGCAATGGCGAACCCGAAAACTGGCGCACGGAGCCGCGGGATAACGGTGTCCGCATCTATCTCGGCCGGAAGGATGTTCTGCTCGATTCCGGGCAATACACCTACGTCATCCGCTATCGCACCGGACGGCAGCTCGGATTTTTTCCGGATCACGACGAGTTGTATTGGAACGTCACCGGCAATGGCTGGGTCTTTCCGATCGTGCGGGCCTGGGCCGATGTGGTGCTGCCGCCGGGCGCTACGCTTTCAAGCGCCGAGGCCTACACCGGACTTCAGGGGGCGAAGGGGCAGGATTACATCGTGGTGAAGAAACCAAGGGGAGCCTATTTCGAAACCACGCAGCCGTTGGCCAGCAAAGAGGGGCTGACCATTGTCGTGACCTGGCCGAAGGGCTTTGTCGATCAGCCGCCGCAGCGGGGGATCATTGAACAGCTTGTCCGCGACAACCCGGGGATTGTTGTGGGGTTGGCCGGATTGCTGGCTGCGCTTGCGTACTTTCTCATCACCTGGGCGATCGTGGGCCGCGATCCTGCGCGCGGAGTGATCATCCCGCGCTATGAAGCTCCGGCGGGATTGTCCCCTGCGGCGGTCCGGTATGTGCGGGGGCTGGGGAAATTCGACGACACCTCGCTGGCCGCCTCGGTTTTGCA
>JBMOHI010000249.1:0-4028 GCA_049317925.1 Terrimicrobiaceae bacterium | reverse complement strand
CCGAAGTCACCGTCACGCCCAGCGGAGTGGAGATTGAACTCACCGGGAAGTAATCCGCGGCTTGGACTCAGAGATCCATTGGCTCTCCGGTTCTCGCATCCCAGAGCGGCAAGGGCCTGCCGCCCTCCCTTGATCAACGTTTCAGAGATCCCCTAAGAGGACACCGGAGCGTTCAGCTTGGCTTCCACTTGGCGCAGGCGTTCCAGGACTTGAGGATTGGGCGGACTCTGGAGGGTTCTGAGACGGAGCAGGGCGGATCGGGCTCCCTGGAGATCATTCAGCCGGAAGCAGGACACCGAAAGTTTATCCAAGGCGACCTGGTTACCAGGGTTCAGCACGAGCAATCGTTCGGCATAAGTGCGGGTTCCGGCAAAATCCTGCTGTTGCAACAACATGGTCGCCAGGTTGACCAGCCAGGCTTCCTCCGGTTGCGGGGATATCTCGACGGCTTTCTTCAACAATGCGGCCGAAGTCGCAAACGACCGGTTAAGCGTTTCAATCTCGGCACACTTTCCATAATAAAATCCGAGCAACGTGCGGTCCCCGGCGGCGGTTTTTTCCGCCAGACTGTTCGCTGCCTTGATTTGGCCGGACGCATACAGCGCGCTCGCCTCGGTCATAGGATGCAACGGGACGGACAGCATGCTGGTATCGGATGCGGGCAAGAGCTCCGCCAACTCGGCCAGGCGGTCGGGGGGGAAACTGAACCGCAACTGGGCCAGGGCAGCCACCAGATGCGGGTCGCGCGAACCGTTTTTCCAGAGGGATTCGAGGAGCGACCGCGATTCGCCTTCCTTGTTCTGCGCAGTTAGCACCTGAGCCTCCGCCAACACCAGCAGCACACTGTCCGGCTCTTCTTTTCGCGCCTCCTGAACGAGTCCTAGAGCAGCCGCTTGATCGCCTGTTGACAACAGCTTGTCCAACTGGTCGAGCTTGGCGTCCGATAGCGTTTTGTCTTCGAGGGCAAGACGAAGAACCGAGTTCGAGGGCGACGTTGTTCTCGCCGGTGACTCGGCGGGAGCGGAAAGAGCAGCGGCCAGAACGAGGAACCCGGTTAAGAAACACGTTTTCATACGGTCAGTAAGCGGCGCGGCCTACGCGTCTCCACGCTCCCAAGGCAAGCAAGCCGAGGAGCAAGAGACTGACGCTGCCGGGCTCAGGCACAGCTTGAACCGTATAGGCCATTTCGTAAGTCACGACGGAGGAAACCTCCTGCAACCAAAAGGTGTATGTCCCGGCCGGAATGGGATCGGTAAGGCCCGTCCCGCCGTTATAGGCCCCGGATGCAAGCGTTGGCAGGATTTCCCCGGTGCTACTGATGAGGGTATTGGAAAGATGGTTGGCGGAACTGGTGATGCTGATCGATTCTCCGGCCGCAACAGCGTAAAAGGAAAGGCCGGTAGGGGCGAAGGTGAGGACCTCGATCGAGGAGATCCTTTGGCCGGAAGCAATGGTGACTTTGAAGATGTCCCGGTCGAGAGGAATCCCGTCCCCCGGATCGCCGCCCATCGTTCCTTTGACGCGGTTCACACCGAGATCGAAGGTGAGAGCAGTTGGCGCAAAGTTATCGCCGGAGAGGTCGCCGTTGACTGGTTCGTCCCAGAGTCCGGCATTGGCCACGGTCCCGAGACAGATGAGGAAAAACAGGGCAAGGCTGAGTTTTTTCATGCTTTGCAAAAAAAGAGAGAGGCTTCCGGATGGGACGGAAGCCTCTCGGGTTGGGTATTTTCGCTTAAGCCTGCTTGCGGCGACGGACGGCCGCAAAGGCCAGGGCACCGAGGCCGAGGAGGGCGGCAGTGCTGGGTTCAGGGACAACTTGCACCGCGATCAGTTGGCCGCCTTCGGCCTGGGCGGAGGTGATGCCGGACGATCCGCCGAAGTAGTGGGTCTGGTCGTTCATCAAGAACCAGCGCTCGCCTGTATGACCACTGCTAAGCGCGCTGCCGGCCATGAGAGCGGTGATGTCGATGATTCCCGAAAATTCCTCGTCGCTGGCGGTTGTCGAGGCGTTTTGAATGTTGAACGGGGTTGCCGACGGGCTGCCCACACCGCCGAAGCGGGCAGGATCGTGCTGGGCGAGCATGGTCAGGCTGCCGTCGCCCGGGTTGTACTCCCAGAGTTTGCCATTGTGCTGTTGGTTACCCACATCTTCGACGATCTGAACCTTGCCGGTGGCGTCCACGCTGATGTTATCGAACATGTTTCCGGCTTCGGTTCCGTCGAGGAGAAGGCGGATATCGCCACCAAGCTCCGGAGTGGCGATGTCGTCGAACTCCATCCTCCAGAGCCTGCTGCGACCCACCTGCGAGCCGACGCCGTCCTTCACCTGATCATACCGGTCGGTCGTGACAAAGTAGAAATGGCTGCCGTTGGTGGGATCCCAGGCACCGTCTTCGGGGCGGAGAAAGTTCGAAACTAGGTCGGTCGAGTGCGCCGCTTGAAGGGCGGCACCGGAGGTGCTGGTCACATCGCCGCTGTTAGGTCCCAGGACCATACTGAAGGCCTTGGTATTGCCCTTGCCGATTCCGAAATCGGTCGAGCGGGTTTCGGCCTGTGGCGCGCTGTCGACAACCCGGACACCGTAAAACAATCCGTTCGTAAGCCCGGCACGCTCCACTTCAGTGCCGGTGTTGGTCTTCGTTCCGACATACATGTAAACCTCACCGGGTGTCGTATCGTCGAGCCCGATGACGATCGTCTTAGCTTGGGCGGTTGGATTGGCCAACGCATTTTCCCAGGAGAACTTGCCGGCGCGCGGAAGCTCGTAGCTGGTGCCGGCATTTGCACCGGTAGCAATGTGCGCGAACAAGCGGCCTTCCGCACCGATTTCCTCGCCACTCAGGAAGATCCGCTCCGTGGTGCCGTTTCCACCAAAGGAAAAGGCGCTCGTCGGAGCGAGATCACCGGAACAGAGGCGGCCGATTGCGGCATTGTAAACGGCAGCACTGGCAGAGCCGGTCACGATAGGATTACTGTTGTTGAACGTGGTGTAACCGGAACCATTCCAGAGAGCCACGTTTTGGATGAGGTCTTGCGCTCCCGTGACGGCAAGGGTGTTCTTGTTGATCGTCCACTGGGACACGAAAGAACCAACACTGCCGTGGTCGCGGGTAACGCCAACGGTGGCCCCGAGCTCATGGTTCACAAGAAGCGTGAAGGTACCGTTCGTGATGTCGGTGGCACTTTGGAATGCACCCATGCCATCGGGAATGCCGACCATGGAGTAGGCAGAGGATCCGTAAACCGGGCTGGTGTTGCTGCGGGTGAAGGTGTCGTCAGCAACAGAAACGTTATCGACCGTGGCGACCGAGTAGGTGTTAACGAGGTAGTGGGTCGGAACCGCATACGGCGTCGAGCCGGTGCTGGGACCAGTGTTTTGCGCGGAGGCGTTCAACGACAGAGCCGTGACCGCCGCTGCGGTGAGAAGGATTGTTTTTTTCATGGTGTTGTTTTTGGGTTTTCCGCGAAACGACTGCACGGAAGTGAACCGCGCGGCGCTGCACGAAGTGGTTTTGGCTTCCGAAGGAACAACCTAGCCGGCCCGGAATAACCAGGAACCGGTGCCACCGCTTCAGATCGGTGACGGTTTTACAGCTACAACAACAGAACGAGTGTCCTGTTCCGCATTCCCAGGATTGCGGGACCGTCTAACCGCGCACAACTTTGCGGCGACGCCTGACTGATGCGTCTTTGATGTGGTCAGTTTTTTGCCAGCCTCAGCTCACTGCGACAACGAGAGAGTTGTGACAAGATTGCCATATTCTCGTTACACCCGACGAACGCCGGGAACCTGCCCGTTGTTTGCTATTCTGCCGAGCCGGCAAGGGACGCTGCAAATTCGTTGAGGCACACGCGGATTCCGCGCTCATCGCGCAGGAGCGATGTGCCGACCAGGGCCGCATTGAAGCTCCGCCGAACCTGCGGGAGATTGGCGGGTGAAATGCCGCTCTCCGCGACCTTGAACGCGTCGGCAGGCAGTTTCTCCACCAGATCGAAGGCGGAAAAATCGAGACTGAAATCCTTCTCCG
>JBMOHI010000248.1:0-4036 GCA_049317925.1 Terrimicrobiaceae bacterium | reverse complement strand
ATTTCGAGGACGCCGCTTTCACCGCCGTGGTCAACAAACGCGCGGGCGGCACCGGGCTGATCTCTGGACGCAAGGCGTTTCAGCGTCCGATGGCCGAGGGCATCAAGCTGCTCAACACGATTCAGGACGTTTATCTGTCCAAGGAAATCACGGTGGCGTAGGGCGCAGGCGAAGCTTCCCGCCGCGGGAATGAAAAATAAAGCGGCTCGATGCTGCTTCGACGTTGCCAGCACCGGAATTTGCTTCCATTTTTCAAGGCATGTCCTTGGAACGTTCTTTGCTGGCCGCTCAGGGGTACATCGAGTTGGAAATGACCGATGAAGCCCTGCGCGAACTGGACGCGCTCTCGCCGGATGACCGCGAGCGCGAGGAAGTTCTGCAAATGCGGCTCTTTGTGCTGATGCGGTCGAAACGTTGGGACGATGCACTGGATGTCTGCCGCCACCTGCGTGAAGGCAGTCCGGACTGCACGACCGGCTATATCCACGGCGCATTCTGCCTGCATGAAATGGGCCGCACCCTGGAGGCCAAGAAGCTCCTTCTGCAGGGTCCGGCCGTGCTGCTGAACGAGCCGACCTATCATTACAATCTGGGCTGCTATAATGCCGTGCTCGGCCACCTTGAAGAAGCGACCTCGCATCTCGAAACGAGCTTTCGAATGGATCAGAAATTCCGCGAGATCGCCAAATACGATCCCGATTTGAAACCGGTTCACGGTCTGCTCGGCAAATGACCTTCGATGCCGGGGCAGCAGACCGTTTGCGGGCCGCCTTCGAACGCAATTTTCACAGCGGCGCGGAAGTTGGCGCCGCGCTTTCCGTCTGGCAGGATTGCCGCGAGGTTTTCTCCGCCTGCGACGGATGGAAGGACGCCGCACGGAGGGAGCCTTGGACGCCGGAAACGCTGGTCCTGATCTGGTCGGCTACGAAGGGGCTCACCAGCGCCTGCGTGCTTTGCGCTTTGGATCGCGCGGGGCGGGATCTGTCCTCGCCGGTGGCGGACTTCTGGCCGGAGTTCGCGCAGAATGGCAAGGCGCAGATCACCGTGGGCAAGGTGGTTTCGCATCGCGCCGGTCTGGCTGCGCTGACGGATAGAACCGTCGGCATGCTCGATCATGAGTCCGTCGCGCGAGCTATTGAGAAGCAGGCCCCTCTCTGGGAGAATCGGGATGAACACGGTTACGGTCCGCGCACCTACGGCTTCATTGCAGATGAAATCGTCCGCCGGCTGGCCGGGAAATCTCTCGGACAGTATTGGCGAGAGGAATTTGCGGAACCGATGGCGCTCGATCTCTGGATCGGTTTACCCGCGGAACAGCATCCCCGCGTCGCGCAGATGCTGGCCCCGCGCGCCGGGCCTGCCGATGATTTTTCACGGGCGCTGGCCGTGGCGGGATCGCTCCCCAACCAGGCATTTTCCACCCCCGCCGGGATGCTCTCGCCCTCGGCGATGAACACCCCGGCCCTGCGTTCCGCCAGTTTGCCTTCCCTTGGAGCAATCGGCAGCGCGACTTCGCTGTCGAAATTTTATGCCGTGCTGGCCGCGGGCGGCGAATGGGAGGGGCGGCACTATTTTTCCCGCCGGGCTTTGGATTGGATGAGCATGCCGCTTACCCAGGGACCGGACAAAACGCTTTGCACGGAGACGGCTTTCTCGGCGGGGTTCATGATCGACCCGGTTGATTGGACCTCAAAAAAGCGCGCCCTGTTCGGCCCATCAACCCGTGCGTTCGGTCACCCCGGAGCCGGCGGAAGCCTCGCCTTTGCCGATCCGGACAACCATCTCGGGTTTGCCTACGTGATGAATCAGATGGAACCCGGGGTTTTGCCGAAGTCCCGGGCGCTTGGTCTTGTCCAGGCGCTTTACGACCAGTGAACGGGATGAAGAGATCTCGCGCAAAGGTCGCAAAGTGCGCAAAGAAGAGATGGAAAAGCCTAGACGATGATTTCAGCCTCTCCTCGTGGAATTCGCGACACCCGCCTAAAACCTTTGTGTCCCTCGCGGCCTTTGCGCGAAGTTCCTGTTGCACAAATTCCCCGTGATTTCGCGTTGACACCGCCGTTCGGGACGATAGTGTCTCCCTCCCGCTTCAATCCGGGGTTCTATGGCACACTCAGAAGTTATTCTCACGGCAAACATTCCCAGCCTCGGCGCGGAAGCTGACATCGTTAAAGTCCGCCGCGGCTACGCACGCAATTTTCTCCTTCCCCAGGGCAAGGCCCTCGAAGTGACCAAAAGCTCGCTCCGCCAGATCAATCACCTCAAGGCCAAGCGTGCTGAACGCGAAGCCCGCGAAGTGACTGCCGCGGAAGAACTGGCCGCCCGCATCAACAAGATCAACCTGAAATTCACCCTGGAAACCGGCGAGACCGGCAAGGCCTTCGGATCCATCACGGCCAAAGATATTCACGACCGTTTGGCGAAGGAATTGGGTGCGATCGAACTTCCCAAACACGCTGTGGTGTTGGACCGCGCCATCAAGGAGAGCGGCGAACACGATGTGCCCGTCAAACTCCACCCTGACGTGACCGCGAAACTCAAGGTTCTGATCTCCGCTCCGAAGCCTGCTCCCGTCGCAGACACAGAGGAAACCGACGAAGACGCTCCCAGAAAGCCCGTCCGCAGGAAGTCCGCCGCCAGCAGCTAGCCGCACCAGACAATGGCCACCGATTCTCCGGCAGGGACTGTCGAGAATCCCGTGAAGTCCAACGGGTTTGGTGAGGGTAAAGTCAAAGGAAAGGGCCGGGGTTTTTCCCAAAAAAGCGGGGCTTATCTACCAGATATTCACAGGTCCCTCCCGCAAAGTCTTGATGCGGAAAAGGGCATCCTCGGCTCCATCCTCCTGTCGCCGGGGAAAGTCCTCGACGAATGCATCCAGCAGCAGGTCGGTGAGAAGTATTTCCATCAGCCCGCCCACGCGCGCATCTTCACCATTCTGGTCGAAATGCGGGAGTCGAACAAACCGATTGACCTCATCACGCTGACCCAGCTTCTCTCCGACCGGCACCTTTTGGAGGAAGTCGGGGGAGCCGCCGCCGTCACCGACCTGTTCACGTTTGTCCCGACGGCCAGCAACGCCTCCTACTATCTCGAACTTCTGCGGGAGAAGTTTCTCCTGCGCGAAATCATCGGCACCTGCACGGAATACGGCGCACGCGCTTACGACGAGCAGGGCGACGTTGCGATCCTTCTCGACGAAGCCGAGGCCAAGATTCTTTCCATCGGCGACGACCGCTTCAAAGCCAAGGTTCCCGAGATGAAGGAGCTGGCCATGGAGGCCCTCGACAGCATCGAGAAGCTTTTTCAAAACCGCGGCGCTCTCACCGGGCTGCCCACCGGTTTCAGCGGCATCGACCAGATGACCAATGGTATGCACGCCGGCGAAATGATCGTCATTGCCGCGCGTCCTTCCATGGGAAAGACCGCCCTGGCCATGAACATCGCGGAACACGTCGCCATGGAAGCCGGCAAGGCTGTGGCCGTTTATAGCCTGGAAATGAGCACCCAACAGCTCATGCAGCGTTTGCTCTGCTCGCTGGCCAAGGTGGATCTGAAAAAAATCCGCGACGGTTTCATTGCCAAGCACGACATGGCCAATCTCATCGCTGCCACGCAGAAGTTGTCCGACTGCAAGATGTTCATCGATGACACCCCCGGTCTGAGCATTCTCGAACTCCGCGCCCGCGCCCGCCGGCTCAAGGACCGCCACGACCTCCAACTCATCGTCATTGACTACCTCCAGTTGCTCAAATCCCCTTCCAAGCGCGGCCAGGAAAACCGCCAGATCGAGGTCGCGGAAATTTCCTCCGGCATCAAGGCCCTGGCCAAGGAACTCAAAATTCCCATCGTCGTCCTGGCACAGCTCAACCGTAATCCGGAATCCCGCACCGGCAATAGCCTGGGCCGGCCGCGCTTGAGCGATTTGCGCGAATCCGGATCGATCGAACAGGACGCCGACCTGGTGGGCCTCCTGTGGCGCGAGGATTACTACGCCGAGGATGACGAGGAGAAAAAGGAACACGAAGGCAAGGCCGAG